>JALVRJ010000307.1:0-4683 GCA_027031305.1 Hyphomicrobiales bacterium
GCCCACGATCCCTCTGGGATTGCGTCCGGCGGCCATGGCGGCGTTGCTGACCGGCCTTAGCGCCCACGGCGGGCTGCGTCCGGTGGGCCTGGCGCGGCGCCATCAGCTGGAGCCGATGCTGCCGATGCTGGACGAGGCGGCGCGGGCGCGGTTGCCCCTGGGCGTGCTGGTGGTGGACGACGCGCCCTGTCAGACGCCCCTGCATGATACTCTTCCTGCTGGCGTGGGCGGATTCACGCCGGCCGACGCGGTCGAGCTGGTGGAATGCTGGCAGGTGTGCATTCAACAGGAGCCCAGCCCCGGCGTCGTCCTGGCGCCCGAGGGCAGGCGCGTCATCGTGCGCGACCGCCCGGAAAGATTGAATCTGTGCGCTTTCGGTGCCTATGAACTGTTCAGCGGCGCCGATGCGGCGCGTGCCATCGTCTATGCCACGGGTGGCCACCTGGCCGCCGCGGCGAAGGCCGCGCGCGCGCTGGAGGAGGAAGGCCTGGCCGTGCGCGTCGTCTCCATGCCGGCGCCGCATCGGCTGCGCTTGCAGGATGCCGCGCACCGCCGGCGCATCATCGGTGGCGAGGAGCGGCGGATCATCGTCTCTCAGGCGGGCGAGAGGGGCACCTGGCCTTTCCCGGCAGCGATCGTCTCCTTCGTTTCGCCTTGCGCCGAGGGCGAGCGGTTGAGCGAGGACGACCTGGCCGGGCATATTGCACGCGCGGTGCGCAAGGTGCTGGCAGGCGGCGGCGACATGGCGGGGGGAGATGAGGCCGCGTCGCAAGCCGGCAACGGCGGCGCGGATGGCGAGGAGGGCGCTTGATGACATCCTCGCGACCGACATCCTCCATCTCCGGCCCGGGTCCCGGGCTGTTCGTGGTGTTGCCGGCGGAAAGTGCCCGCCGCGATGTGGCGGACTGCATTCAGGCGTTTCTTTGCGGCGTGCACGTCGCCGCCCTCCTGCTGCCTCCCCTGTCGGAGACGGGTTCTGTCGAACGGATGGAGGAAATCTGCGCCCTGGCGCAGCACGCAGGCACGGCGGTGCTGACGCACGATGTCGCCGATTGCCGGGCCCTGCAAGCCGATGGGGTGCATCTGCGGACGCGGGATGGGCGCGAGGTGGCGCGTCTGCGGCGGCAACTGGGCATGGATGCGATCGTGGGCGCATGTTGTCCCGGGCGTCGGCACCTGGCCATGGAGATGGGCGAGGCCGGCGCGGATTATCTGGGCATCGACCAGCGCCTGGAGGCGGGTGGCGAGAACCTGCTGGCGTGGTGGGCGGAAATGTTCACCGTGCCGGTGGTGGCCATGCGTCCCGTGGCGCCGCAGGAAGCTCCGCGCGTGGTCCGGCTGGGCGCGGATTTCCTCGTGCCTTCTCCGGAGATCTGGCATTCCGCCGAGGATGCAGAGAGGCTGGCGGCGGAATGGGCAAGACTGCTTGGCCAGCGGCAGGACGGTGGCGGATGAACGGGCCTGGCTTTTTTGTGCGCCAGCTTGCCAAAAAGACATGCCCGACAGGCAAAAGAAGGCTAAAACATCGCAAGCGATTCCCGCCCATGTCTCACCGTTCATACGGAGAACACGGCTTGCGTCATTTTCTGGTCATATCGCGCCTCGCCCTGCTGGTGCTGACGTTTGGCGCGTCCGCCCTTGCAACGCCGGCGCAGGCACAATCCACGGTGCAGACAGCCACCCGCCCGACCACGGCGTCCATGCGCGAGGAATTTCGCGAGGCCATCGCCCTTTACCAGGCCGGGCGCTTCGACGAGGCACTGGCCATTGCCAGCAGACTGGCCACGGCCGGCCTGGCCGAGGCCCAGGCGATGATGGGCGTGTTGCACGAGCGCGGGCAGGGCGTGGAGGCCAATCCGCAAAAGGCCGCGGAATGGTTCCGCAAGGCGGCGCGGCAGGGCCACACCGGCGCCATGTTCGCGCTCGCCATGATGCACCTGGACGGGCGGCTGGGAAGAAAGGATCGTGACAAGGCCCGGCAATGGCTGTTGAAGGCGGCGCGCCGCGGGATGAAGGAAGCCCAGTATAACCTCGCCCTACTCCATGCCGACCCCGGCAATGGCGACAAGCCGGATTGGCAAGAGGCGGCACGCTGGTTCCGCCGGGCGGCAGAACAGGGCTATCCGCTGGCTCAATACAATCTCGGCGTTCTCTATCTCAGTGGCAAAGGGGTGGAGCGCGATTTCATGGAGGCTTCCGAGTGGTTCAAGCGCGCCGCGCTGGGTGGCCTGCCACAGGGCGCCACCGAATATGGCCTGCTGGTGCTGCGGGGCAATGGCGTGCGCAAGAGCGAACCCATCGGCGCGCGCTGGCTGGCCTACGCGGCGCGCAGCGGTTATGCCCCGGCCATGGTCAAGCTGGCGCGGCTCTACGCCCTCGGCCGCGGCGTGGAGAAGAATATCGTCGAGGCCGCGAAATGGTATCTGCTGGCGCGCGAGCGCGGAATGCGCGACGCATGGCTCGATCTGTTCCTGAAGCACTTGCCGGAAAGCGCGCTGAAGCAGGCCCGCAAGCAGGCGAAGGACTTCCGCCCCACCCGGATGCGCCCCATCAACATGACGACCAATGGCAAGGGCGGCATCATGGCCCCGCGCAACGGGCGCACGGGGCAGGGCAAGGACGGCGGCATTCACGCGCCGAAGAATGGCCGGTTGCATGGAACCGCGGCGCGCAAGCCGTGAGGTCACGCCGGTTCGGTGGCAGCCGCCGAGATGCCCGTTGCGTCATTGCAACGCGTTTTCGTGGCCTTTTCCGTCCTTGCGCGCCATCGCGGCCTTTAGCGCGGGCATCACGTTCTCGGTCCAGGCCTTCGGGTTGAGCGGACCGATATACTTGTAGATGATCACCCCGCGATCGTCGATGAAGAAGCTCTCCGGAATGCCGTAGACACCAAAATCGATGCCGACACGTCCCTTCAGGTCCACCCCGATGCGCTCATAGGGATTGCCGAGCTGTTCGAGCCAGGCCAGCGATTTCTCCGGCTGGTCCTTGTAGGCGACGCCATAGATGGGAATGACCTTGCGCCGCGCCAGTTCCATCAGGAATGGATGTTCGTCACGACAGCCCACGCACCAAGAGGCGAAGAAGCTCAACATCTTCACCCCTGGCGTCGCCTTCAGATCATCGGAGGAAAGGCTTGGCACGGGCCTGCCGTCCAGGGTGCGTGCGCCGTTCAGCGCCGGCAGGCTGAAAGTGGGCACCGGCTTGCCGATGAGCACCGAAGGGAGCTCGCGTGGCTTGCTGAACAACAGGCCCCAGACGAAGAAGCCGACCACCACGGCGAACCCGGCGAGCGGCAGAACGGCCTTCAGCCAGCCGCCGCCAGCGCCGTCTTCACTATCGTTTGCATCGGTTTCGGGGCTGGCCATGTCATGATCCGTCATGAGGGTTTCCGTCCTTCCACGAAAGTGGCCGCGGCGGGTTTCGCAGAAGAGTTTTCGGCGGAAGATGCACGTGCCGGCGCGCGGCGCCTGGCGCCCTGCGCCTCCAGCTCGGCGAGGCGCTTTCGCACCGCCCGCATCCGCAGCACGATCACACCGACAAGCCCCGCCAGCAGCACCAGGGCCACACCATAGGCCGCGATTACATAACCGATGTGCCTCGCCGCGAAATCCATGCCGTCACCACCCCGCGTCCATTCGAATTGCGCACCGCCTCCGGATGCTGGTTACATGCTGGCGCCGGCCTGGGCAAGCTCCATCTGCCGCGCCCGTCGCGCCAGCACCTCCGCGCGCAGCGAATACAAAAGCAGGGTGAGAAACAACAGGGCGAAGCCGGCCATGTTCCACAACAGTGGCGTGAGGATGCTGCTGTCGATGGCCGGCCCGCCGGCGCGCAGCAGCGAGGCCGGCTGGTGCAGGGTGTTCCACCACTCCACCGAGAACTTGATGATGGGGATGTTGATGACGCCGACGAGCGCCACGATGCCGGCCACCCGCGCCGCGCGGTGCGGCTCGTCCACCGCCTGCCACACGGCGATGTAGCCCAGATAGAGCAGGAACAGCACGAACATGGAAGTCAGCCGCGCGTCCCACACCCACCAGGTGCCCCACATGGGCTTGCCCCACAACGAACCGGTGGCCAGCGAGATGAGGGTGAACACCGCGCCGATGGGCGCGGCCGCCTTCGCCGCCGCGTCGGCCAGCGGGTGGCGCAGCACGAAGCCCAGCGCGTGGGCCACGGCCATGAATACGTAAATGCCCATGGCCAGCGACGAGGCCGGCACGTGCACGAACATGATGCGCACCGTCTCGCCCTGCTGATAATCCGGTGGCGCCACCACCAGCGCCAGATACAGCCCATAGCCCAGCACCAGCGCGGTGAGCGCCACCAGCCATGGCTGCACTTTTTGCTGCACGCGCAGGAACCGATTGGGATTGGCCAGATAATTGAACATGATGCCACGCGCCCTTCCCTGAATTCCCCCGCACAAGATCTAGCGCAGGCCGTGGAGAGAGGGCAACTTACGAAACGGACAGCCGGCCGATGGCCGGGGCGTGTGTTCCGCGGTGTCTTTCCGCCGCGATTTGTGAAAATCCTCTTCGTCGGCGACAATGGCGACATGGAGAACGGCCATTCATCAACGCCCACCGGCGCATCCCGGGTGCGTGCCGCGTTTTGCGATCAGGCGCGGATCTGCGAGTATCTCGGATCGCGTTTCACCGCCCGCGTATTGCGTATCCT
>JALVRJ010000307.1:4693-11412 GCA_027031305.1 Hyphomicrobiales bacterium
CGCGCATTTTCCGCTGGCCAGGCAACCCCGCGGCCATCGCCGACGCCCTGGTTCTGCGCGCCAGTGGCGCCCTGCACGCGCTGGCGCGCGGTGGCCGTCCCCGACGATATTCCGAATGGCGACCTCGAACGTGTCCTCGTCGGCATCATCGTGGCCCACGGACACGCGGTACGGTGGCGGGCCAGGGCGGCCTGAAGGCTTCCCTGTCGCGTTCATGGCTCAGGTGGTGGAAGCCAGTCGCCGGATCATGTAGGGCAGGATGCCGTCGTTGCGGTAATAGTCCAGCTCGTCCTCGGTATCGATGCGGCAGAGCACCTCGATGGTCTTCTCCGTGCCATCCGCGTAGGCGATGCGCACCGGCAGCGTCGCGCCCGGCGCCAGCCTTTTCACCAGCCCCTCGATGGAGATGACCTCCGCGCCGGTCAGCCCCAGCGTCTTGCGGTTTTCGCCGACTCTGAACTGCAACGGCAGGACGCCCATGCCGACGAGATTGGAGCGGTGAATGCGCTCGTAGCTCTCGGCGATGACGGCGCGCACGCCCAGCAGCTTCGGCCCTTTCGCCGCCCAGTCGCGCGAGGAGCCGGTGCCGTATTCGCGCCCCGCGATGACCACCAGCGGCACGCCTTCGTCCCGATAGCGCATGGCGGCGTCGAAGATGGTCATGCGCTCGCCGCTCGGCTGATGCACCGTCCAGCCGCCGCGCACGTCCGGCGTCATCTCGTTATGAAGCCTGATGTTGGCGAAGGTGCCGCGCATCATCACCTCGTGGTTGCCGCGCCGCGCGCCGTAGGAGTTGAAGTCTTTCGGCTCCACCCCGTGCTCGATGAGGTATCTGCCCGCCGGGCTGTCCACCGGAATGGCGCCCGCCGGCGAGATGTGATCGGTGGTGATGGAATCGCCGAACAACCCCAGGATGCGCGCGCCGGTGATGTCGGCAACAGGCGGCACCTCCAGCGTCATGCCGTCGAAATAGGGCGGCTTGCGGATATAGGTGGACTTCTCGTCCCACTGGTAGGTGTGGCCGGCCCCGGCGTCGATCTTACGCCATTCCTCGTCGCCGGCGAACACGTCCGCATAACGCTGAACGAACTCCTCGCGCGCGATGGCCTGCCGCAGGCAGTCGCGAATCTCGGCCTGGGTAGGCCAGATGTCCTTCAGGTAAACCGGGTTGCCCTGTGCGTCCGTGCCCAGCGGCTCGTTGAGCATGTCCACGTTGAGCGATCCGGCGATGGCATAGGCCACCACCAGCGGCGGCGAGGCCAGCCAGTTGGCCTTCACCAACGGGTTTACCCGGCCTTCAAAATTGCGGTTGCCCGATAGCACAGAGCAGACGGCAAGATCGTGTGTCTCGATGGCTTTCGTCACCGGCTCCGGCAGCGGCCCGGAGTTGCCGATGCAGGTGGTGCAGCCATATGCCACCACGGCAAAGCCCATCGCCTCGAGATCATCAAGCAGCCCGGCGCGCTCCAGATAATCGCGCACCACCTGCGAGCCAGGGGCGAGGGAGGTCTTCACCCAGGGCTTGACGGACAGGCCCTTCTCGCGCGCCTTCTTCGCCAGCAGGCCGGCGGCCAGCATGACGTTGGGGTTCGACGTGTTGGTGCATGACGTAATGGCGGCAATCACCACGTCGCCATGCCCAAGATCGAAGTCCGCTCCCGGCGCGGATGCGCGCTTCTCCGCCTCTTCGGCCTTGCCGAACTCCTCCTCCAGCGCCACTTGCCAGGCTTTCTTCGCCGCCTTCAGCGGCACCCGGTCCTGCGGGCGCTTCGGCCCGGCGATGGACGGCTCCACGGTGGAGAGATCAAGGGTAAGTTTTTTGGTGAATTCCGGCGCTGGCGTCTGCGCATCGCGCCACATGCCCTGCTCCTTGGCATAGGCCTCCACCAGACGAATCAGCGCCTCCGGCCGGCCGGTGATGTGCAGATAGTCCAGCGTCTCTTGCGAAACGGGGAAGAAGCCGCAGGTGGCGCCATATTCCGGCGCCATGTTGGCAATCGTTGCCTGATCCTCCAGCGTCAGGTGCGACAGGCCCTCGCCACAGAACTCCACGAACTTGCCCACCACGCCTTCGCGACGCAGCATCTCGGTGATGGTCAGCACGAGATCGGTGGCGGTCACGCCGTCGGGCAGCGCGCCCACCAGCTCCACGCCCACCACCTCCGGAATGAGCATGGAGATGGCCTGCCCCAGCATCACCGCCTCGGCCTCGATGCCGCCGACGCCCCAGCCCAGCACGCCGAGGCCATTGATCATGGTGGTGTGCGAATCGGTGCCCACCACCGTGTCGGGGAAGGCCACCACTTCGCCGTCGTTCTCGCGGCTCCACACCACGCGCGCGAGGTATTCGAGGTTCACCTGATGCACGATGCCCGTCTCCGGCGGCACCACGGAAAAGTTGGAAAACGCCTGCTGCCCCCACTTCAGGAAGCGATAGCGCTCCATGTTGCGTTCGTATTCGCGCTGGCGGTTGTAGGCCAGCGCATCGGGGCTGCCGAAGCGATCCACCATCACCGAATGGTCGATGACGAGATCCACGGGGTTGAGCGGATTGATCTTCTCCGGATCGTCGCCAAGGTCGCGCATGGCATCGCGCATGGCGGCCAGATCCACCACCGCCGGCACACCGGTGAAGTCCTGCATCAGCACGCGGGCGGGAAAGAAGGCGATCTCGCGCTTCGCCGCGCCCTTGTCGGTCAGCCAAGCGGCCATGGCGCGGATGTCGTCGGCCTTCACCGTGCGCCCATTCTCGAAGCGCAACAGATTTTCCAGCAGCACCTTGAGCGACACGGGCAGGCGCGCAATGCCGGAAAGTCCCTGCTTCTCCGCCTCCGCCAGCGAATAATAGACATATTCCCTCTCCCCGACCTTCAGGGGGCGCTTCACGTCGAAAGCCTGCGTCATGAATGTCTCCCGTTCCGTTTCGCCGCGTGAGCCGCGCCATCGCCGGCAATGGCGCGGCCAGAGTGCACGCGATTGGCAAGGAATGGTTCCTTTTAGCAGGCCTTCGGGCTTTTGCCAGCCACGAGCTTGCTGGTATGGTGCCGAAAAGGCGCGCTTGCGTTCCCGATCGCGCATTTTCCATCGATTGGCAAAGGCATTCCCATGCAGCTGTGGACAGACGTGATATTGCCGGCATTCGCCACCTTTTTCGTCATCATCGACCCGCTGGGCCTGATGCCCATTTTCATCGCCCTCACCCGTGGCCAGCCGCACACGGAACAGCAGCGGGTGGCGACCCGCGCTGTGCTGCTGGCAACGGCCATCCTGTTGTTGTTCGCCTTCTTCGGCGAGGCCATCATGCGCCTGTTCGGCATCACCATTCCGGCCTTTCGCATCGCCGGCGGCATCCTGCTGTTCCTCATCGCCATGGAAATGCTGTTCGAGAAACGCGCCGAACGGCGCCGGCGCTCGGCCAGCGGCCACCATGCCGACCGGACCGACAAGCCCGCCGCCGTCTCCGGCCTCGCCGACGATGACGACATCTGGGTCTTCCCGTTGGGCATTCCGCTGATCGCCGGGCCGGGCGCCATCACCTCGGTCATCCTGCTCATGGGGCAGTGGCGCGGCGACGTGGCGGCGCAAACGGCCATCGTCGTCACCCTGCTGGTGGTGCTGGCCATCACCTGGGGCCTGTTCTTCATCACCAGCCACGCCGGGCGCTTCCTCAACGACACGGCGACACGGGCCATCTCGCGCCTGCTGGGCATCATTCTGGCGGCGCTGGCGGTGCAATTCGTCATCACCGGCGTCACCAGCGCCTTGCGCGCCCTGTCCTGAGCCGCCGGCTTGGTGGCCGCTCAGTTGGCGTCCGAGGCCTTGTCCAGCACCGCGTCCAGCACCCGCCACGGCAGGACGCGGCGCAGAAGGGCCATGAGGTGGGTGGGAAAGGTGACGTAATATTTCGGCTTCGGGCGCGGATGTTCCAGCGCGTGCACCAGCTTTTTCAGCACCGCCTCGGGCGGCAACTTGAAGGGATTGGGCTTCGTCTCTCCGCGCAGGCGTTTCAGGTGGTGCTGATACACATCGCGATAGGGCGAGTGCTCGATGTCGATGTTCTGCTCGAAGTGGCGCAGGGCGTGTTCGACGAACCTGGACCAGATGGGGCCGGGCTCGATGGTGGACACGTGAATGCCGCTGCCGCGCAGCTCCAGGCGCAGGGTGTCGGAAAGGCCCTCGATGGCGAACTTGCTGGCGTTGTAGGCGCCGCGCCATTTCATGGCCACCACGCCCAGCACGGAAGAGTTCTGCACCACGCGGCCGCCGCCATTGGCGCGCATCAGCGGCAGCGCCCGCACGGTGAGGTCGTGCCAGCCGAAAACGTTGGCCTGGAACTGCGCCTCCAGCACCGCGCGCGAAAGATCCTCCACCGCGCCCAGCTGGCCATAGGCGCCGTTGTTGAACAGGGCGAACAGGCGGCCCTCGGTGCGCTCGGCCACCCGTTCCACGCAGGCGCGGACGCTGTCCGGCTCGGCATAGTCCAGATAGAGCGCTTCCAGCCCGTGCCCTTGCAGATCCGCGATATCCTCTTTCCCGCGCGCGGTGGCGAACACGCGCCAGCCCCGCGCTTTCAGGCCCAGCGCGCAGGCGCGCCCTATTCCCGACGAGCAGCCGGTGATGAGAATGGAGCGGTTGTCCATCGGCTCTTTTCTGGTCATCTTCGTTCGCCCGATGATGTCTGTCCGGTTGATCTCAAGGTTAATGGTTTGTTGAACAGGCGTATCATATACGTCATGCAAATGCCGAATTCTTCTGTTCCCTCTGGCGGGCGTTCATCCTCGACAAGGACGGGCCATCATCGTTGCGCGCATCCCTGGTCATATCCCTTTTCCTGCACCTGGCCATCATCGTGCTGGCCGTCGTCAACCTGCGCGGGCCGGACAGGCTGTCGGCCCCGCCGCAGGAGGCCCTGCCGGTGGAGATCGTCGATATCGAGGAAGTCTCCAGGCGCGCGGCCATGCGCAAGGACGCGCCGAAGAAGCCGAAGAAGGCGGTTGAGAAACCCGCTCCTCCCAAGCAGGAACGGCGCGCGGTGGAAAAGCCCGCGCCGAAGCCGGCGAAGGAAGTGAAACAGGCCTCCCGCGAGCCACGCCCGGCGCCGGAAGCGGCCCCGGCCCCGAAGCCCGAACCCGAGAAGCCTCGGCCAGGGCCCGAACCCGAGCCGCAGGCGAAGAAGAAGCTCGAGGCGCTCGTGAAAGAGGCGGTGAAGGAAACTCCGCCCGAGGAAAGGAAGGCCGCAAAGCCGGAGAAACGGGCGCGGATGAGGCCGGCTCCGAAGCCTCGCGCCCGTCCCAAGATCGTGCGCCGGAAACCGGCACCCAGGCCCGGGAAGGTGGCACGGACGAAAAAGAAGCCGTTGAAGGATCCGATCGACGACATCGCCGCGCTGCTGAACAAGACCGACGAGGAGCGCGCCGCGCCTCGACCCGAAAGCGAGCGCGCCGGCAGGCCGCTGCGTGGTCCGGCCGACGTCAATGGCGAGGATGCGCGCATCGCCGCCGACATCGCCGATGCCCTGCGCGCGCGTATCGAGGAGTGCTGGAACGTGCCGGCCGGTGTGCGCGACGCCGAGCACTTGCGGGTGCGCATTCGCTTCCAGCTCGGCCCCGGCGGCGCGCTTGCCGGTGGGCCGGTGGTGCTCAATCGCATGGATCATCCGGCCTTTCCGGCGGCGGCGCAAAGCGCGGTGCGCGCCGTCATCGCCTGCGCGCCCTACGCCTTCCTGCCGCCGGAACGTTACGATTTGTGGAAGGACGTGATATTGACCTTCGACCCCAGCCGGTTGCTGGCGGTGAACTGAGCGCGCGCCGCGCACGGCAGTGATGAAATGGACAAGAGGCGAATCATCGGGGGCATGAGGACGATGACGGGATCGCGAAACCGGTTCGGGATGCGGCTGTTGGGCTGGCTGATGGGGATTGCCTGGGCACTGGCCGCCCTGGCCATGCCGGCGCAGGCGGTGCTGGAGGTGCAGATCACCCGCGGGCGGGTGCAGCCGGTGCCGGTGGCGGTGCCGGATTTCATCGGCGGCAACGCGGACGAGCGCCTGCTTGGCGGCAAAGTGGCCGACATCATCCGCGACAATCTCGCCCGTTCCGGTCTGTTCCGCGTCATCGACCCGGCCGCCTACATCGAAACCATCACCGCCTTCGACAAGCCGCCGCAGTTCGGCTCCTGGCGCGTCATCAAGGCGCAGGCGCTGGTGGTCGGCCGCGTCGCGGTGCGTGCCGACGGGCGGGTGGAGGGAGCCTTTCGCCTGTGGGACATCTACGCCCAGCGCCAGATCCTGGGCCTGCGCTTCATCACCAGCAAGCAGGAATGGCGGCGTATCGGCCACAAGATTTCCGACGCCGTCTACAAGGCCGTGACCGGCGATGAGGGCTATTTCGACACCCGCATCGTCTTCATCGACGAATCGGGGCCGAAGAAAAGGCGCGTCAAGCGCCTGGCGATCATGGACCAGGACGGCTTCAACCTGCGCTATCTCACCGATGGCCGCGCGCTGGTGCTGACCCCGCGCTTCTCGCCGGCGGCGCAGCGCATCACCTACCTGTCCTACGCCACGGGCATCCCGCGCGTATACATCATGGACCTGGCGACGGGGCGCAAGCAGATGATCGGCGAGTTTCCCAACATGAGCTTCGCGCCGCGTTTCTCGCCCGATGGTCGGCGGCTGGTGTTCAGCCTGCAAGAAGACAATGGCGGATCGAACCTCTACG
>JALVRJ010000308.1 GCA_027031305.1 Hyphomicrobiales bacterium
GCTGGAGCGGGTGTATGTGGATGACGGCTATCGCGGCCACGGGCTGGAGCCGAGATACAAATGCCGTGTCTTCACCGCCAGCCAGAAGCGGGGCGTGACGCCGTCCATACGACGAGAACTGCGGCGACGGGCTGCCATCGAGCCGGTGATCGGACATCTGAAGGCGGGCCACCGCATGGACCGCAACTATTTGGCCCATTCGCTGGGCGATGCCGTCAACGCCATCCTAGCTGCGGTGGGATACAACTTCCGGCTGCTGATCAACTGGATCATCGCGATCCTTTTGGCCCTGTTGCAGCTGGTCTTCGCTCCGCCTCCCTCAGCCGCCAATCAGATGCAAAAGCCATAGTTCACGGGCGACTGAATCCCTTCCATGGCGGTTGCGTCATCGGCACCGCGAGATGCGGAGCGCGAGACAACGGATGGCACCACCTGGCCAGGACCAGTCCTCTCATGGGCTCTCGTCCAATTTCTTCACATCTTGTCCCCCGCCACGTTTCCCCGCTCCCGGCACTCCTGCCAGCGTGCCACCATCTGGCGGAAGCGGGCGAGGTCATTCTCCGAGGCGAACGCCCGGTTCGGCAGCCAATGGTGGACATTGTGCGGCTGATGCAGAACGAAGCCGTCCTGGTCTTCCGTGATATCGGTGAGCGCACGCCAGTCGATGGTTTGCCATTCCGCCCCGGCAATGCGCACCTTCAATCCCTTCTTGCCGATACGCCACTCGATCTCCCGTTCGGCGGCGGGCAACTGCCTGAAATTGCGTCTCACGAAGGCGCGGGTGAGCGGCCAGTCGAAGACGAAATGCAGCAGCCCCAGCGCCATGATGGCGAAGAAGGTGAACCACATGCCATGCGCCATGGCCAGCCAGGCGCCCAGCGGCAGCGCCGCCAGGACGATGGCCGAGCGAACGCGCGTCCTGGCGCTCCGCCGCCCCTCCCGCCATAATGCCCGCGAGGCTTGCAGAAAAGTTTCCTCGTCCAGCACATAACGCGCCCGGACGACGCGATCGTCATCGATGGTGGCCATGCAGCAAAGCCTTCGGAACACGCCCCTCGATGTTCATCGCACGAAAGCGCGCGCCAGGAAAGAGGTGGGAAATCCTTGCCCGCCGCTCCTCTCGCCGCTTCAGGGATGGAAAGAACGCTCAATTCCCGCCAGTTCCCGCGCGCGCATGGCGGCCAGCTCCTTCGCGTTATCTGGACGAGGCATCATGGGCGCGGGCGCGCGTTTTTCCCGCCAGACGATACCGGTGCTCAGCGCCGGAGCGGTCAGCACCCGCGCCATGGCCTCCTCCAGCGTATTCGCCGGCTGCAACAGGCCGGCTTGCACCTGGCGCTTCCACTCCCTTTGCTCGGGCCGAAACGTGGGGCAGGGGCTCAAGACCTCGATGACGGCGAAGCCAGGATGTTCGATGCCTGCCACGATGATCTCGGCCAGTTCGTTCGGCTGGCCGGAAAAGCCGCGCGCCACGAAACTCGCGCGGCTCGCCAGCGCCAGCAACAGGCCGTCCACCGGCGGCACACCCGTGCCCTCGGGTTGCAGGGCGGCGGCGAAGTCCGGCTCCGAGGTGGGCGAGGGCTGGCCCTTGGTCATGCCATAGACGCGGTTGTCCATGACGATGAGAGTGATGTCCGGGTTGCGTCGGCAGGCATGGACGAAATGCGCCGCGCCGATGGAATAGATGTCGCCATCGCCGCCAGCGGCCAGCACCGTCAGGTCCGGCCGCGCCAGCTTCAGCCCCGTCGCCACCGGCAGCGCCCGGCCATGCAGGCCATGGAAGCCATAAGCCGCGACATAGGCCGGAATGCGCCCCGAACAGCCGATGCCGGACACCACCGCCACCCGCTCCCTTGGCAATTCGAGATGGGCGAATGCCCGCGTCATCGCCGCCAGCACGCCATAATCGCCACAACCCGGGCACCACACGGGATGCACCCCGCTCTTGTAGTCGGCTGGCCTCGGCGCGTGTTCGGGCCTGTTCATGTGCATACCCTCTCACTGAATGGTTCCGCCATCGCGCAGGCTTCGCGCAAGGCCCGCAACACCTGCCGCGGCGTGATCGGGCGCGGCCCCGGGCATCGGCAGGAAACAACCGTTTCGGGCAGCGTGTAATGCGCCTTCAGATAGTGCAGGAACTGCCCTGAATGATTCTGTTCCACCACGATGAGGCGCTCCACGCCGTCCAGCAGCCGCGCCAGGCGCTTCTTCTGTGGCGGCCACAACAGGCGCATACTGACATGCCGCGCGTGTAGGCCCTCATCGGCCGCCATGCGCACCGCCTCGCGCGCCGCCCCGGCCGAGGACCCCCAGGTGATGACCGCCACCTCGCCCGTGCCGAAGGCCTCCGCCCAGTGGGCCATCTCTTCCTCCGGCCACTCCTCCAGCCGCGCCAGCTTGCGGTGACGCTTTTCCAGTTGCGCCGCGTGATCCTCCACCTGGCTCGACGGCAGGGCGCGTTCGTCGTGCTCCAGCCCATCCACCGTGTGCAGACAACCCGGCGCGCCGGGCAGCGCCATGGGTGAGACGCCATCCTCGGTAATGGCGTAGCGCTTGTAAGGTTCCTCGCTTTCGGCGCAATTATCCTTCAACTTGCGCCCGGCCTTCCACGGCGCCGGCGGAATGGCGTCGGTAATGGCCAGCATCTGGCCCAGCTTCTGATCGCTCAGCAACACGGCGGGACATTGCAGCCGCTCGGCCAGGTGCAGCGCCCAGGCGGTGGTATGCACGCAATCGACCACGCAATCGGGTGCCAGCACCAGGTGCGGCGCGTCACCATGCGCCCCGCACAGGGCCAGTTGCAGGTCGCCCTGCTCGGACTTGGTCGGAATGCCGGTGGAAGGTCCGATGCGCTGCACGTCCACCACCAGCGCCGGAATTTCCGCCATCACCCCCAGGCCCAGCCCTTCCACCATCAGCGACAGGCCGGGACCGGAGGTCGCCGTCATCGCCGGCAAGCCGCCGAAGGAGGCGCCCAGCACCATGTTGATGGCCGCCAGCTCGTCTTCCGCCTGCACCAGCAGGCCGCCAAGGCGTTCCATACGCGGCGCCAGCCACTCCAGCATGTCGGTGGCCGGGGTGATGGGATAGCCCGCCACGAAGCGTCCGCCCGCCTGCAAAAAGCCCGTGGCCACCGCCCGGTTGCCGGAAATCAGCCAGCGCGCGCCACAGTCCGCCATGTCGCGGCACGGCTTGCCAGGCGTCGCCACGAACGCGCCGCCATGGGCCCGCAACAGGGGCTCGGCCACAGCCTCACCCTTTTCCAGCGCCGCCAGCGATGGCGCGATGAATTGTTCCCGTCCCTTGCGATGGAAAAAATTCTCCACCACCGCCCGCAGGGTCTCGCGCGGCAACGCCAGCAGCGCGCCCAGCAAGCCAAGCGCCACCATATTCACGCGGCTGCCCGTCTCTTTCGCCAGCGCGTGCAGCGGCAGGCGCAGCACGTTTTTCTCGTCCACCACGGCCGCCACCGGTTCCGGCGGATCTCCCGCGTTCTCGTCCATGATGACGAGAACGTCTTCGCCCAGCCGGATTTCCCCGGCGAAGCGATGAAAATTCTTCCAGTCCGCCACCAGCAGGAGGTGGAAATGATCATCATGCGTTTCCACCGGGTAATGCGCCAGCCGCAATAGCGCCGCCGATTCGCCGCCACGGATCTGCGGGCCTATCGCACGGGTAAGCAGGCCGTAGAAACCCGTTCTCGCCGCCGTGCGCAGCAACAGCTCGCCGGCCGACAACATGCCGGAGCCGCCGGAACCGGCAATGGCCAGGGAGATGTTCTCGCGCAGGATGCTGGTCATGGGCGTGCCCTTCCGCGAGGGGCGTGACCGGGAGAATGTCCGAGACGGACCCTTGCGACGCTAACGCGCCAGCGGCCCCGATGCAACCGTTGTCCATGCGGCCTTTTGCCCTGCGGACGCCCCCCGCCCCATGTCAATACCGAAAGGCCCCATTCAGCGGCTTGTCGCCCTTGACCACCGGCAGCGAGAAACGGTTGCCCCAGTGCCCCCAGCCACCGTTGTAAAGCCGCACGTCCCTATATCCCAGCGCCTTCAGTTGCAGCCAGCCGAGGCTCATGCGGAAGCCATCGTGGCAATAGAGCACGATGGTCCTGTCCTTCGGCACGTTCGCATACATCTTCGCGATGTCGGACAACGGCTTCCACTCGTGCGTTTCGCCGTCCGCGCCATCGAGCGAGACGATGTTGATGGCGCCCGGGATGTGTCCGGCGCGCACGGCATGGGTAAACCGCTCGCCGGTGTAGCCCTCATGCGGCCGAGCGTCGATGAGCACCACCTGCGGATCGCGTCGCGAAACCACCTTGTCATGGACGTATGTCCACGCAACGAACATGGACGCATCGGCGGGCTTCAGCGTCACCGCCCCGGGCGTCACCGCCGGTTCTTCCTTCGTCAGCTCGTTGAAGGCCTGCCAGGCGGTCAGCCCGCCATCGAGGATCTTCACTCTTGAAGTGTCAAAGCCGTAAAGCGCCAGCAGGTAGTAGAGGCGCGAGGCCAGCGCCGTGCGCGAATCGTCGTAGATGACGATGAGGCTGTCGTCGTTCACTCCCCACCGTCGCAACGTCGCCTGGAATTGTTCGCGCGGCGGCAGGTGCATCAGCGTCTCGCCGTGGTTATCGCCAAGGTCCATGAACCTCTTCACTTGAATGGCACGCGGAATGTGACCGATGGTGAAATAGCGGTGCGGATGATAGCGCACCTCCAGCAGCACCAGTTTCGGATCGTCCATGTGGCTTTCCAGCCACTCGGCATCGACGAGGAAATCCGGCTTGTCGGCCGCATGTGCTTGCGGTGTGGCGACGAGCAGGAGCAGCAGCGCAAAAGCGGCGGACACAAACCTCGCAAAATGAAACGGACGAACGGACATGGGCTGTTTCTCCCTATCATGCCAAGTTACGCGGAGACTGACTGGCAAAACCGCCCCGCGCCCCACCCAAGCCCTTGCTTTTCATAATTTGGGGGGTTGGGTGGAGGTGTGGGATGGTGGGTGGTTCTTCATGCGCTCAGGTATCATCGTTCGGCAGACATGCCACCACAAGATGGCAGCAACGCATTCACCAGCGCCTCGCACCTCTCCGGTTTGCCGTGGCAACAGTCGCGGGTGAGAAACAGGATAAGCCGCCGCACGCCCTCGAGGTCTGCGGCGTAGATGACATGCCGCCCCTCGCGCCGCGAGCGCACCAGCTCACCGCGCGCCAATACGGCGAGATGGGCCGAGAGCGTATTCTGCGGCACTTTGAGCCTGCGTGCGATCTCGCCCGCCGGCAGTCCTTGCGGCCCCTCGCGGATGAGCAGGCGAAACACCGCCAGCCGGGTCGGTTGCGCCAGCGCCGCGAAGGCATTCATCAACGTCTGGTCGGACATGCTCTCCTTCCCGTTTCGAGCGCGATTACAACACGCCCTTGCTATGAAGGCCGTTTATTGTTTCAATATTTCCAGAAACAACGATATATAGCAATTCACAAGAAGGTCAAACCCGGACCGGCGGAACAAGGCCCCGGCCCGGAAGAAGGGAGGAAACATGCGCAAGACATTCTTTTCCTGGCGGCGCCCCGCCGCAGTCGCGACGATCATCATCACCGGCGGGCTGGCCGCGCAGGCCGCGGACACGCCGCGGGATCCGCGCAAGAACGTCAACGACGTGACCAGCCCGGCCTATTGCGGCCAGTGCCACAAGCGCATCTACCGCGAATGGTCCTCGTCCATGATGGGCCGCGATCTCGACAACCCCGTCGTCTACCAGTTCTACACCGCCACCAACGCGCAAGGAAAGTTCGACGGGCTGGGCTTCAAGGGCTTCATGCGGATGCGCGGGCACCCTGAGGAAAACGGCGACTGCGCCGATTGCCACGTGCCCATCCAGGTCATCGAGGCGCACGAGAAGGGCGAGGGCGACGTCGATCTGGGCAAGGCCATGCGGCTTGAAACGCGCAAGGATCATGGCATCGCCTGCATCTTCTGCCACAGCGTGAAGGAAGTGCGCTTGAAGAAGGGGGTGGACGGCCGCTGGAACCGCCGCATCTTCGAGCGCGTCAGGCTGGAAAAGGGCGTCATCCACGGCCCCTACCCGCAGGCGGAGGATTCACCGCACGACCGTTTCCGCGTCTCGAAACTCTACCGCGGTTCCGAGATCTGCGGCGTTTGCCACCTGAACCAGGAGAAGAAGGTGGTCTCCATCTCCACCTACGCCGACTGGAAGGAACTGTATGACGCCGGCAAGACGGACAAGACCTGTCAGGATTGCCACATGCCGCTGATCCCCGGCAAGGCGCGCGCCGCCGAGGACGCGCCCTTGCGCGAGGGGCTGCGCCACCACGTGTTCATCGGCGCGCGCGATGCCGAAATGCGCAAGAAGGCGCTGCGGCTGGAGCTGAAGGGGCATATCGAGAACGGCAGGCTCGTCGTTGACACCGTGGTGGAAAACGTCAGCGCCGCCCACACGGTGCCGGCCAGCGCCCCCATCCGCAACGTCATCCTGAAGATCGACGCGGTGGACGAGAACGGCAGGCCGCTGCCCTGGGCCGGTGGCAAGAAGGGATTGCTGCCGCCGCTGGCCGGCATGGGCAACCCGAAGACGGGCGAGAAGGGGCCGCGCGACTGGGCCGGCCTGCCGGGGAAGATGTATGCCAAGGTCTACCGCAGCCCGGTCATTCCGAAGCTGGGCAGGCCGCTCGTCGGCGTTGGCGGTTTCGCCGCCGAGGCGGAAGTGTTCAACACGCTGCTGCATTACAAGAAGCCGGATCACGCCCGCTTCGTCTTCCAGGTACCGGATGGCGTGAAGACGGTGAAGGTAAAGGCGCGGCTGGTCTATCGCTGGGCCTACAAGCCGCTGGCCGACCACAAGGGCTGGAACATGCCCGACCTGCCGATGACGGAAAGGGAGATTACGCTGAATGCCGGGCGATAGCCTTCAGGCTCGCAGGTGGTCAAGGGCGTGCAGGACGACGAAGACGACGAGCGCGATCGTCACCATCAGCGGGCCGGAGGGAATGCCCAGTGCATGGGCCAGCGCCAGCCCCCCCATGACTGCCATCACGCCGATGGCCGCGCCGAGCAGGGCCATGCCTTCCGGTGAACGCGCCACGGCGCGGGCTGCCGCCACCGGCAACACCAGCAGCGCGGTGAACAGCAACAGACCCGTGGCCCGCGCCGCCAGCGCCAGCAACAGCGCCGCCGCCAGCACCAGCAACAACTGCGCCCGCCGTGCCGGCCGCCCCTCTGCCAGCGCCAGGTCCTCGCTCACCGCCGCCAGCACCAGCACCTCCCAATATCGCCAGGCAAACAGCACGATGACCGAGGCCCCCACCAGGATCATCAGCGCCTCCGTCCGCGTCATGGTCACCACGTCACCGAACAGCACCTCGTGCAGGTCCACGCTCCTGCCCAACGCCAGGAATGCCAGCGCCAACCCCGCCGCCAGCAGCCCATGCGCGAAGGTGCCCAGCAGGGCGTCATGGGCCAGCGTGCCGCGCCGGCTCATGACCACCACCGCGCCGGCCACCATCAGCGCCACCACCAGCACCCCGAGGAACACCGGCAGGTGCGCCACCAGCGCCACAGCCACGCCAAACATGGCCGCGTGCGCCAACGCGTCGCCCAGGTAGGCCATGCGCCGCCACAACAGCGCCGCGCCCAGCGGTGCGGTCGCCAGCGCCAGCATCACCGCCGCCATGGCGATGAGCCACGACGGCGCGGGGGGACCGGCCATCAGGGATGCAAGAGATTCATGGGCCTGTTCGTGCATGACGGCCATCCGGGGCGTTAAGGAACCAGCTCAGCGGCTTAGCGCGTGCGCGCGCCCTTGGCAACCGATGCGCCACGCGATGCCGACTGCTACCATTTGGTGTGCCGTCCATCTCTCGAAAAGCCCCGTGACAAGGACCATGTGTCTTGCATAAGACACGCGGAAGCATTCTCCGGCTTGCGGCACGCCTCTCATTGGCGCTATGCACAGGGGCCGGACGCGCCGGGCGATTTTCCCCGCGCGACACGACAACCAACCCCGCAGGATGGCGGAAACATTGCCCATGACCGACACCACCACCGCGCCATTGCCCGACACGGAGCTTTCCGTGCGCGAGGTTTTCGGCATCGACAGCGACATGACCGTGCCGGCCTACTCGGAGCCGAACGAATACGTGCCGGAGCGCGACCCCGACTACCTGTTCAACCACGAAACCACCATGGCCATCCTCGCCGGCTTCAAGCACAACCGGCGGGTCATGATCACCGGTTATCACGGCACCGGCAAGTCCACCCATATCGAGCAGGTGGCGGCGAGGCTCAACTGGCCGTGCGTGCGGGTGAACCTCGACAGCCACATCTCGCGCATCGACCTCATCGGCCGCGATGCCATCGTCCTGCGCGACGGCAAGCAGGTGACCGAATTTCGCGAAGGGATCCTGCCCTGGGCCCTGCAACACAACGTGGCCTTGGTGTTCGACGAATACGACGCCGGGCGGCCCGACGTGATGTTCGTCATCCAGCGCGTGCTGGAGGTGCAAGGCAAGCTGACGCTTCTCGACCAGAACCGGGTCATCCGCCCGCACCCGGCCTTCCGCCTGTTCGCCACCGCCAACACGGTGGGCCTGGGCGACACCTCGGGGCTGTATCACGGCACCCAGCAGATCAACCAGGGACAGATGGATCGCTGGAGCATCGTGGTGAATCTGAACTACCTGCCGCACGACGAGGAAGTGAACATCGTGCTGGCGAAGGTGAAGTCCTTCGCCGAAACGGAGGAAGGGCGCGAGACGGTCTCGCGCATGGTGCGGGTGGCGGACATGACGCGCAACGCCTTCATCCAGGGTGACCTTTCCACCGTCATGAGCCCGCGCACGGTGATTACCTGGGCCCAAAACGCCGAGATCTTCGGCGATGTCGGCTTTGCCTTCCAGGTGAGCTTCCTCAACAAGTGCGACGAGCTGGAGCGGCCCATCGTGGCCGAGTTCTACCAGCGTTGCTTCGGCACGGAACTGCCCGAATCGGCGGCCACCATCGCCGTGGCGTGAGGACTTGTCGGCCAGATTTGGGAATCGTCATCCCCGCGCAAGCGGGGATCCATGACCAAGTGGTCAGTGATGGATTCCCGCTTTCGCGGGAATGACGAGAGAGGGAAGGCGCGGAGCCTGGCATCATTTGAAGTCGCATTCCGGAAGGTTGGAATGAGCGAGCGCGAGGATCAACTGGAGCGGCTGGAGCGCGCCATCGCCGTGTGCCTGAAGACGGTGGCGCAACGCCCTAACGTGCAGGTGCGGTTTGGCCCGCGCCGCCCCGTGCTGACGCCGGAACAGGCCCATCTGCCGCAATTGCCGCGCGAACCCCAGCCCGAGGACATCGCCCTGGCCCGCGGCACGGCCGACAGGTTCGCCCTCAGGCTGGCCCATCACGACGCCGAGCTGCACGCCCGCCACCTGCCGCGCACCATGCAGGGCATCGCCCTGTTCGAGGCGCTGGAGGAGGCGCGCATCGAGGCACTGGGCGCGCGCGCCATGCCGGGCATGGCCGCAAACATGCAGGCCGAGCTGGAACAGCGGCTGGAAAGACAACTGGCCCCGCACAAGGCCCCCCTGGCCTCCGACACCGACGAGCTGGCCACCGCCCTGCAATTGCTCGCGCGCGAGAAGCTGGCCGGCCTGCCCACCCCGGCGGTGGCGCGCGGACTGGTGGAGCGCTGGCGCGAGCACATCGAGGCCCGCGTCGGCGCGCCGCTGGAGCGCCTGGGCGAGGTGCTGCACGACCAGGCCGCCTTCGCCGACGTGGTGAAGGATATCATCCACGCCCTCGACCCCGGCGCCCGGGCCTCCGAAGAGCCCGACGAGGTGGGGCAGCGCCCCGACGAGGACAGCGAAGACGCGGGCGATGTCGGTGCCGGCGACGAGCACGACATGGAAAACCCGCACGCCGAGGACATCAGCGCTTCCGGCGAGGAAACGCAGATGTCCGACGACCGCGGCGACGTGCAGGTGGAAGTGAGCGAGCAGGGCATGGGCACGCCGGAGGACGGCCACGCCGACGACGCCCACGTCCCGCCCCTGCCCATCTCCAACCACGCCGAGGCCGACGCGCGGGCCTGTCGCGTCTACACCACAGCCTTCGACGAGATCATCACCCCGGAGGAGCTGGCGACGCCCGAGGAACTGGGCCGTCTGCGTGCGCAGCTGGACAAGCATCTCACCGCGCTGCAGGGCGTCATCGGGCGCCTCGCCAACCGCCTGCAACGCCTGCTCCAGGCGCGCCAGCAGCGGGCCTGGGAATTCGATCTCGAGGAAGGCATCCTCGACGCCGCGCGTCTCTCCCGCGTCGTCATCGATCCCTTGCAGCCGCTGTCCTTCAAGCAGGAAAAAGACGCCGATTTCCGCGACACGGTGGTCACCCTGCTGATTGACAATTCCGGCTCCATGCGCGGCCGGCCCATCACCATCGCCGCCCTGTGCGCCGACATTCTCACCCGCACGCTGGAACGCTGCGGCGTGCCGGTGGAGGTGCTGGGCTTCACCACGAAGGAATGGAAGGGCGGCAAGTCGCGTAAACAATGGATGGCCGACAACCGACCGCCGAACCCGGGGCGTCTGAACGACCTGCGCCATATCATCTACAAGCCCGCCGACGTGCCCTATCGCCGGGCGCGGCGCAATATAGGCCTGATGCTGCGCGAGGGCCTGCTGAAGGAAAACATCGACGGCGAGGCCCTGCTGTGGGCCCACAAGCGGCTGCTGGCCCGCCCCGAGCAGCGCAAGATCCTGATGGTCATATCCGATGGCGCGCCAGTGGACGATTCCACCCTGACGGTGAACGACAGCGCCTACCTCGAGCGCCACCTGAAGGAAGTGATCGCCGACATCGAGGCGCGCTCGCCGGTGGAACTGGTGGCCATCGGCATCGGTCACGATGTCACGCGCTATTACCGCCGCGCCATGACCATCCACGACGTGGAAGGCCTCGGCGCGGCCATGATGGAACAGCTCTCCCACCTGTTCGCCGAAGAGGCGCCGAAGGCCGCGCGCCGGCGCCGCAGAATCGCCTGAGGCGGAAACCCGTCATCATCATCCAGCGCGCCCTTGCGGTTTTGTAGCGCCGGTTTGCGTGGACACTTTCCACGTTTTCGTGCTTGCATTTCCACACTTTCACATCGTCAATGCGTCCGGATGACGAGAGGTTTTCCCATGACCGACCATCCCACCACCCCTTCCGCTCCTTCAGAGCGCAGCCGTATCCGCCGCGCGCCGCACAAGGCGCGTTACGACCGCGATACGATCCACGCCATTCTCGACGCCCAGCCGCTGGCGCACCTGGGCGTGGTGCTGCACGACGGTTCGCCGCTGGTCATTCCCACCCTGCAATGGCGCGAGGGGGATCATGTCTACAT
>JALVRJ010000309.1 GCA_027031305.1 Hyphomicrobiales bacterium
TCGGCGCGGGTGCTGGCGCGGGCGCTGGCCTACGCGCGGGATTTCGACATGCTGGTGGCGCAGCACGTGGAAGACGCCGAGCTGGCGGGCCCCGGCGTCATGCACGAAGGAGAGCTGGCGGCGCGGCTGGGCCTGCCGGGCATTCCGCGGCAGGCGGAGATCATCGCGCTGGAGCGCGACATCCGGCTGGTGGAAATGACTGGCGCGCGCTACCACGCGGCGCAGATCTCGTGCGCGGAATCGGTGGAGATCGTGCGCCGGGCGAAAGAAGCCGGGCTGCCCGTGAGCTGCGGAGTGAGCATCAACCACCTGATGCTGAACGAGCACGACATCGGGGCCTATCGCACCTTCTTCAAGCTCTCCCCGCCGCTGCGCACGGAGGAAGACCGCGCCGCGCTGGTGGAAGGAGTGAGCGCTGGCGTCATCGACGTCATCGTTTCCTCGCACGACCCGCAAAGCGCGGACACCAAGCGCCTGCCCTTCGCCGAGGCCGGGTTCGGCGCGGTGGGGCTGGAAACCATGCTGTCGGCTGCCCTGTCGCTGCACCATTCGGGGCAGGTCGACCTGGCGCGGCTCGTCGGCGCCATGACCCACGCCCCCGCCACGCTGCTGGGGCTTGAGGGGGGCACGCTGAAGCCGGGCGCGCCCGCCGACCTGGTGCTGGTGGACCCGCACCTGAGCTGGAAGGTGGAGGCGGAAGCCTTGCACTCGCGCTCGCGCAACACGCCTTTCGAGGACCGGGTGTTCGAGGGACGTGCGGTCATGACCCTCGTTGCCGGCACGGTGGCGTTCGACTACGATGCGCAAACCTGATCTTCATTCCACACCACGTGCGGGGACAATTCATGCCGCTGGCGCTCCTGGCTCTGTTTCTCATCGGCTATCTGTGCGGCTCCATTCCCTTCGGCCTGCTGCTGACGAAGCTGGCGGGCATGGGCGACGTGCGCGCCATCGGATCGGGCAACATCGGGGCCACCAACGTGCTGCGCACCGGCTCGAAGAAGCTGGCCGCCCTGACCTTGCTGCTGGACATGCTGAAGGGCTTCGTGCCGGTGTTCGTGGTGGGCTGGCTGGCCGGTCCGGCGGCGGCGGCCATCACCGGCGTCGGCGCCTTCGTGGGACACGTGTTTCCCGTCTGGCTGGGATTCAAGGGCGGCAAGGGGGTGGCCACCTTCATCGGCGTGCTGTTCGGTCTGCACTGGGCGCTGGGGCTGGCCTATATCCTCGCCTGGCTCATCATGGCCTTCCTGTTCCGCATCTCGTCGCTCTCGGCCCTTGTGGCGGCGGCCGCCATGCCGCCGCTGACGGCGCTGATCGACGTGGCGCCGGCGCAAAGGGTGGTGGTGATCCTGCTGTCGCTGGCCATTTTCGCCACGCACCACGAGAACATCCGCCGTCTGCTCACCGGCAAGGAGCCGAAAATCGGCGCCGGGGGAAAGGCCGGTAGCGGCTCGGGAGAGGGTGCGAACGGGAGCGGAGGCGCGGGGTGAGGCATGGCCAGCACGCACGACGAGATGGCCGGTAACGGCGCCCCGCCCCCATCGCGGCGGGGGCAGCGCGCGAGCGTCGCCACCGGTGACTGGCCGGAAAGGCTGCTGAACGACGAACAGCGCCTTGCGTGGTTGCGCCTGATGCGCTCTGAAAATGTTGGCCCGGTGCTGTTCTACCAGCTCATCGACCGCTTCGGCTCGGCCGCCGCGGCGCTGGAGGCGTTGCCGGCGCTGGCGGCGCGCGGCGGCAGGAAGCGGCCACGGATTTGCCCGGAAGAGCGGGCCGCGCGCGAGATGGAACGGCTGGAGAGCCTGGGCGCGCGGCTGGTGGCGCGTGGCGAGCCGGGCTATCCGCCGCTGCTGGCGCACGTGGAGGCGCCGCCGCCATTGTTGTGCCTGCGCGGGCGGGAGGCGGTGGCGCAACTGCCGCCGGTGGCCATCGTCGGCGCGCGCAATGCCTCCGCCGGCGGACGGCACATGGCGCGGGAAATGGCGGCGACGCTGGCCCGGGAGGGATATGCCATCGTCTCGGGCATGGCGGCGGGCATCGACGCGGCGGCGCACGAGGGGGCGTTGAGCGCCAAGGGCGGCACGGTGGCGGTGCTGGCCTGTGGCATCGACGTGCCCTACCCCCGGTTCAACGCCAATCTCATGGAGCGCATCGCCGAGGAAGGGCTGTTGCTGACGGAAATGCCACCGGGCACCACGCCAAGGCCGGAGCTGTTTCCACGCCGCAACAGGCTGGTGGCGGGCATGAGCCTGGGGACGGTGGTGGTGGAAGCGGCGCGGCGGTCGGGCTCGCTGATAACGGCGCGGCTGGCGGCGGAGGAAGGGCGCTTCGTCATGGCCGTGCCCGGTTCGCCGCTGGAGCCGCGCGCGGCGGGCTGCAATCACCTGATTCGCGAAGGGGCGATGCTGGTGCGGCACGCGGCGGACGTGGCGGAAGTGCTGGACGTGGCGGCGGCGCAACTGAAAGTCGTCCTGAGCGAGGCGCCGCCGCCCATCGCGCCGGAGCGTGGCGGCGAAGACGGCGACATCGACGGGGAAACCGAGCCGCTCGCATGGCCAGGGCCGGCCACCGACAGGAAGCCGGCATCCGCCACCTCGCCGGCGGAGCCCCGCGAGGAGCCATCGGCGGGGCTGCACGCGCGGCTGCTGGAGCTGCTGGGCGGCACGGCGGTGGACCAGGACACCTTGTTGCGCGAGTGCGGGGAGGCGCCGGACGTGGCGCTGGCGGCGCTGATGGAGCTGGAGTTGGCGGGAGAGGTCGTGCGCGCGGCGGACGGTCGCCTGCGGCGGGCGCGCCCCTGAGCCATTCATACCAAAATGCATAAAGGGCCATCCACCACGCCGCATCCCCCTCCACCCCAGAATTATGAGAAACAAGGGTTTGGGGGCACCCGTCAGCCTTTGCGCGGCATGAGATCAGGCGCCCAGGCCCAGCCACCAGGCGGCGAGGCCGAGGAAGGCGAAGAAACCCACCACGTCGGTGACGGTGGTGACGAAGATGGACGAGGCCAGGGCCGGGTCGGCGCCCATCTTTTCCAGAGCGATGGGGATGAGAATGCCCGACAGGGCCGCCGCCAGCAGGTTGATGACCATGGCAGCGGCGATGATGAGGCCGAGGTCGTCGGAGCCAAACCACCACCAGGCGAAGGCGCCCATGATGAGGGCGAAAAGCAGGCCGTTGATGAGGCCGACGGCGGTTTCGCGCCAGACCACGCGCCAGAAGTTGGCGCGGCCCAGCTCGCGGGTGGCCAGCGCGCGCACGGTCACGGCCATGGTCTGGGTGCCGGCGTTGCCGCCCATGGAGGCGACGATGGGCATGAGCACGGCCAGCGCCACCATTTGCTGGATGGTGGCGTCGAACAGCGAAATGACCCACGAGGCCAGCACCGCCGTGCCGAGGTTGACGAACAGCCAGACGAAGCGCGCCCGCGCTGTTTCCAGCACCGAGGCGGAAATGTCCCCGTCCTGCACGCCGGCCATGCCCAACATGTCCTCGGCCACCTCTTCTTCCAGCACGTCGACAATATCGTCGATGTAGAGCGAGCCCACCAGGCGGCCGGCATCGTCCACCACCGGCGCCGACACCAGGTTGTAATGCTCGAACTGGCGCGCCACGTCCTCGATATCGTCGAGCACGTGGAAGACCTTGATGGGCTTTTCGGCGATGTCGGCGATCCTGGTTTCGCGCGGGGTGCGCAGCAGGCGCGCGGTGGTGACCGTGCCAAGGACGTGAAAGCGCGGATCCACGACGTAGATCTCGAAGAACTCCTCGGGCAGGTCTTCTTCCGTGCGCAGGTAGTCGATGACCTCACCCACCGTCCAGTGC
>JALVRJ010000310.1 GCA_027031305.1 Hyphomicrobiales bacterium
CGTCGAGCTCGAAGGCCAGCCGCTCGCGATAGTCCTCTTCCGTATAGCCCTCGTATGGGCCATGTTGCGCCAGACGGCGCGCCAGCCCTTCCTCCGCCTGGCGCTTCAGCTCTCCGGCTTCATCGGGAACTTCGCCGTCGGGCGTGGAGAAATGCGGCAGGATGGGCTTGCGCGTCAGCGGCCGCCAGTGGCAGCGGCGGGCGATCTCGGCCGTATTGGCGATGGCCTCCGGCAGATCGGCGAAGAGCGCGGCCATTTCCTGCGGCGGCTTGAAATAATGCTCCGGGGTGAGCCGCCTGCGGTCTTGCGCGTCCACCACCTCTCCGGCGGCGATGCAGATCAGCGCGTCATGGGCCGGATAATCCTCCGGCGCGGGGAAATAGCACTCGTTGGTGGCCACAAGCGCGATGTCCCGCTCATAGGCCAGGCGGATGAGCGCCGCCTCCGCCAGTTTCTCGCGCTCCATGCCGTGGCGCTGCAACTCGATATAGAGGCGGCCGCCAAAGAGGTCTTTCAGCGCATCGAGGCGGGCCTCCGCCAAGGCCGCGCGCCCCTCGGCCAGCGGACCGTTAAGCGGGCCGTCCGGCCCGCCGGTGAGGCAGATCAGCCCGCCGTTCCAGCGCCGGACATCCTCGATCGTCACATGCGGTTCGCCATCGTCCGCGCCTTCCAAATAGCCCTTTGAGGACAGGCGCATGAGATGGCTGTAGCCTTCCTCGTTCATCGCAAGCAGGGCCAGCACGGGGTGATGAGCAAGGCCCGCCGCGCCGCGCCCGCCGTCCGGCCCCTGCGGCTCGTCGAGAAAATCCACCCGCAGGGAACAGCCGATAATGGGCTGAACGCCCGCCCTGGCCAGCGTCTGGGAAAACTCCAGCGCCCCGAAGAGGTTGCCCGAATCGGTGAGGCCCAGCGCCGGCATGGCGTATTTTTCCGCCAGCTCCACCAGTTTGGGAATGCGCAAGGCCCCCTCGGAGAGCGAAAAGGCCGAGTGATTGCGCAAATGAATGAACGGCGGCGATATGGCGGCGGATTGCGTCATGGCGCGAACAGTAGAACAGCCCCGCGATTCGCGCCAAGCCAAAGCACAACTCTTCCCCCGGTTATGCACACCGCGAGCAGGCGGGCCGTTTTCGCCTGTGGAAGCCGGACAACAAGCCGAAAATCATCGAGAACGAACGGTTCTTCCCGCGGAAGCTGAACGGCATTCACGACAACCCGGTGCGGAAGGGCTACGTGGAACGGGCCGAATGCTGGAAGTGGGTCATCGGTGAACCCGGCGTGTTTGATTGAGGTGTTGGCGGGTGGTAGGGGGTAGGTGCTGTATTATGAAGAGGTTAAAACCTACGGCATTCACACAAGTGATTCGCCTTGTTTTAACATCAGAAAAAAGACAAGTTATTTCATATACTTATAAGATACGCTCATTCGAAAACATCTAACAGGCATATCGCCTAACCTATTGAATTCATTGGGTATTAAAAGATATATGAATCCTATAGGTTAAAAAACTTCTGGTGGGGGATAACGGCTTGAAAACTCGTGAAATCCGGATAACAATCCACGTTGCTCAGGCTGATTGGCAATAAAATCGCCCATCAGCCATGCGGAAAGCAAAACGGAGCTTTTTTAAAGGTTCCTTAAAATGAAAGGAATTTAAATGGCCTTACCAAGGAATTACCGCTGGATTGCAGTGGGCAATGTGCGGATCAGGAACCGCAAGAACGCAAAACACTTTGCGCCGGAGTGGCAGATTGCGGACCTGATTGATGCCCTGAAAGACAGGATCAAGCGCGGGGCGGCGCGTCGGCTTTATTCCAAAAAATCCCGAATGATGTGGTGCGATCATGTGACGGAGACCGATAGGTTTTATCATTTGCTTTTGCAGGTGGGTGACAAGAATGTGACGGGCGTTTCCTTTGTCGATTTCCCGACAATGACGACACGGGATATCGAGAAAAAGGAAGACGAGGGCGGCCATTACGCTGCTCACATCTTGATCAAGAAAGCCACTGACCCTCTTGGAGGGCATTTGATCCTGATTGAAAAAGTGCCGGGGATTTACTTCGCCTCGGTGAAAGATCACTTTGCCTGGGCATGTCGTGACCCGCTCTATGAAAAAGTGGCCCAGGATGATGACGGAGCCAACGTGCGCTTCAAGGCGTCGTTTGATATTGTTGGGCACCAATCGAAAACGATCCGTGAGGCTCTTCAAACCGGAATTCTGCAAGATGTGGAATTCATATCCCACGAACAGAATTTTCCCGATGGTCTGGATGAAGACGGAATAATTGAAGAGGTGGAGCACGAGGCACGCTGGAAAATCAAAAAGCGTGTTAATGATCAGCAAGCCAAGGGTATTTTCAAGCGTGTGCCAGATTTCATCAAAGGGCTGAAAGGTGGAGTTGATCACACCCAAATTTTTGTTCGGATCAAGGCTGACAACGGCCAGATCAAGCGGACTGAAGTGCAGCATAACGGTGAGGAAATATTGGAGCAGGCGTTTGTGCAGAATGAAATCGTGTCCGATTTTGACCCGCCGCTTACGCAGCGTTACGAGAAGTTCCGCGATGACATGATCGAGAAGATGACAAAGCTCGCCAATAGTCTGGGCGCTTGAAATGGCTTTCCAAAAGCACACAAAGGTATTTACGGTCTTTTCATTTCTCCGGCTGAAAGGCCCGGATATCAAATGGTATCAGTGGATTTACCCCACCGCCCTGAGCGCCATTGTCTTGGGCGGGTATTTTTTGCTTGGTAACTGGATCAAGGTTCCCAGCTTGTCAAACCTGATTGAGGATATCAATTCTCTGATGGGTATCCTCATCGGTTTCTACATTGCGGCTCTGGCTGCCGTTTCCAGCTTCACGAATGAAAACTTGGATACAGTCATGAAAGGTCGCCCTCCAAAAATCCTTGTTAAGAGGAAAGGGAATGTCATCGAAGAAACACTGACACGACGCCGTTTCCTCGCCATAATTTTCGGATATTGCGCCGTTCTGTCAATAATTCTCTATGTCTTCGGCGTCATATTTGTCCAAGTCAGTTGGAAATTGCCGAGTGAAAATTTACCGGAATGGATTATTGCGGTTCTGAGCAAGGTTGCATGGGCAGCGTATACATGGGGTTTGGCGAGCCTTTTGATCGTAACGTTGCTTAGCCTTCATTATCTCGTCGAGCGTATGCACCGAGCCTAATATAATCGGAGGCTTCTAAATTTCCTTATGTCTTCTTTCGCCCGTTTTTTGTCGTCGTTTGTCAACTACAGGCTTTGGGGATGTTGAGAGGTTGAGGGCGGCATGGGGAAGGCTACTTGGAGCAAGGCCAAAAAGATCGTGATGATCCAGTTGATGAGCAGCCTGAAGTTGTAACCCGCCGCCACCAGAGTGGCGTTGACGGCATCGCCCAGTGCATGGACCAGATAGTTGCGGCCCATGCGGTGGCCCGCCTTCAGATGGCCGATCACCGGCTCGACGGCGGCGCAGCGCCTGAGTTTGCACCGGATGGGCTTCGTCATCCCGCGCCGCTGGCTGGAGGTGAAGACCCCCGCCGCTCTGGATAGCCGGGACAAGCCCGGCTATGACGAGAGGAAGGGAAGTTCTCACTCCGCCGCCTTCTTCTCCCCCCGGCTCAGGACAGGCGCGAGGTATTTGCCCGTCCAGCTGCCCTCATGCGCCGCCACATCCTCCGGCGTTCCCGCCACCACGATCTCCCCGCCGCCGTCGCCGCCTTCGGGGCCGAGGTCGATGATCCAGTCCGCCGTCTTGATGACTTCCAGGTTGTGCTCGATGACCACCACCGTGTTGCCTTGGTCCACCAGCTCG
>JALVRJ010000311.1 GCA_027031305.1 Hyphomicrobiales bacterium
GCGGAGACGGCTTTCCGGCACATCGTGGTGGGCTGGAACGGCGCCCGCGAGGCCGCTCGCGCCCTGCACGATGCCATGGAATTTCTCAAGGCCGCCGAGACGGTGGAGCTGGTGCATGTCAATGGCGAGGCCGAAAGCGAAACCGATCCCGCCGTCGATGTCGAGCGGCTGGCCGCCCTGCTTGCCCGCCACGGAGTAAAGGCTCGGCCACGGATCATTCCCGCCGCTGGCCATGCCGACGCCGGCGCGGCGCTGATGGCCCACGCCGACGCCGTCGATGCCGACCTGCTGGTCATGGGCGCGTGGGGCCATTCGCGGCTGCGTGAATACGTCTTCGGTGGCGCCACCCGCCACGTGCTGGCCGGGATGACGCGGCCGGTGCTGATGAGCCATTGACCGGCGTCGGCCCACGCCATTGAGCGTTCCGCCGCCATTGCCTATACCGAAGGCGGAAGAGCGGCGATCGGCGGGGAAGGGCGCGCCATGTTCATCATCACCAGGCCGAAAGACGATGCGCGGCGCTTCATCGAGGCCGCGAGGGCCGCCGGCGCGCGCGTCGTCTCCATGCCTGTCATCGCCATTCGTTTCCTCGACGAGGCATCCCTGCCGCAAAGAGAGTGGCAGGCGGTGGCCATCACCTCCGCCAATGGCGCCCGCGCCATAGCCCGACGGCGTGATGCCGCGCGCCTCGCCCGCGCGCTGGCCGTCACCGTCGGCCCGGCCTCCACCCGCGCCGCCCTCGATGCCGGTTTTGCCCACGTGATGCAGGCACAAGGCGACGTCGCGGCCCTCATCGAGACGGTCAAGGCGCGGCTGCGGCCGGAAGACGGCCCGCTGCTATATGCCTCCGGCGCCATCACCCGGGGCGACCTGGAGAAACACTTGCGCGCGGCGGGCTTCGACGTGCACCGCGCCATCCTCTACGAGGCCCGCCCCGCTGCGGAGCTCAATGGGGAGGCGCGCGCCGCTCTGGCCGGAGAGGACGCTGGCACGGTCGCCCTCTATTCTCCGCGCTCGGCGAAAATCTGGGGAGAGCTGGTGCGCAAGGCCGGGCTGGCCGCGCACGCCGGGCGCTGGCGCCATGCCTGCCTGTCGGCAAACGTCGCGCGCGCCCTGCGCCAGGCCCTGCCTGCAGTGGGCGAGGTTCTGGTGCCGCCGCGCCCCCGCGAGGAGGACATGCTGCGCCTGTTGGGCCTGCAAGAACCATCTTCCGGTTGAGGTGCAAGGTACATTTCACGTGAATCCACCTGAGTGGAGAAGCCGTGACGAGACTGAAACAGGCACTGCATGATGGTCGCGCCGCGGAATGGCTGGCCGCCATGTGGCTGCGCCTGCATGGCTGGCGCATCCTCGCCACCCGGGCGCGCACGCCGGTGGGCGAGATCGACATCATCGCCCGCCGCCGCCGATGGCTGATCTTCGTCGAGGTCAAGCGCCGCCCCGGCCGCCGGGAGGCCCTGGCGGCGCTGCGTCCCCATCAGCAACGGCGCATCGCCCGCGCCGCCGCCTGCTGGCTGGCCGGCCAGCCATGGGCCAGCGATCTCAACATGCGTTTCGATTACGTGATGATCCACGGAAACTGGAGGCTTGAGCATCTGAAGGACGTGTTCCGCCCCGAGGATGTCGGCCTTCATTGATGCATTCGAATCAGCGCAACTGAGTCAACTCGCCACATCGACAAACCGGTTAAGCAATCGTTAACATTCCCGCCGTCCCCACAGCGAAATCTTGGGGATAAGCGGTCAGAAGGATTTGTGCCGATTCCGCGCGATATTGTATCTTGAAGCCACATCGGCACTACATGTTGCAAATCCCGCAATTCGGCGAAAGTCGTTTCGCAGGCGGAATGCCTCGCGGAAGGCGGGATCGGATTCTGACACCGGAACGTCAACGTCAATGCAAGGGGGCAACGCGCCATGAGCGATGGAAAAAGGAAGAAGGGCCGCAAGAGCATCTGGACCGATGAACTGGTCGAGGAGTTGCTTGCGCTATGGGAGGAGGGCCTGAGCGCGACGGAAGTCGCCGCCCGGCTGGGCCACGGCCTCACCCGCAACGCCGTCATCGGCAAGATCCACCGGTTGCGTTCGGACGGCAAGGCCCCCGCCCGCCGCCAGAACGCCCAGGCCCAGTCCACCGCCCGCCAGCAGCAGCCCGCGCAGCGGCCATCGGCGAAGGCCGCCGACACCTCCCCAGCGGCCACCGCCGGCGCCCTCGCCCTGAAGCCGCGAGCGGAGGAAAAGCCTGCCCCGGCGGCCGAACGGCAGGGCGCGCCGACCCTGGTGAAGCAGGAAACCGGGCTGGTGCGCGACATTCAGGATCTCAACGACAGAACCTGCCGCTGGCCCATCGGCGAGCCGAACAAGGATGGATTCAGTTTCTGTGGACGCGAACCGGCGGAGGGCCTGCCGTATTGCAAGCATCACGCCGCCATCGCCTATCAGGGCGGCGAGCAGCGCCGTCGCGCCACCGGCTGACATCACCTGTCCACGTTCCGGCAAGCCGGCACATGCGCTGCGGGCGAAAGCTTGCGGCGCATGTGCTTTTCGGTCTCCCATCACGCAGAATTGCTTTCGGCCCCGTCCATGGAGCACATATATTCCTTGCACGCCGCCCGTTCCCATGGGGACGCGAGGGGCGGCTGGCGCGCGGGCCGGAAAAATGCACCCAACGGAGACGGAACGCCATGAGCGAAAAGGGTGGATGCTGTTGTGGTGGCGGTGGCGAGGCACGGGGCGCGGTGGTGGACGATGCCGGTTTCTTCCGCGATCCCGTCTGCGGGATGACCGTCGATCCCGACAATCCGAACAAGCCGTGGACGGAATATCAGGGGCGCGTCATCCGCTTCTGCAACCCCAAATGCAAGGAGAAGTTCCTGGCTGCGCCGGGCGCTTACCTGCGCACGCTCGATCCGGTCTCCGGCGAGGTGGTGGACAAGCCTTCCTGCAAATACATGCTGAAGCATGATGGCTTGCGCATCTATTTCGCCTCGGAAGAAAACATGAAGACGTTCGAGGCGAATCCGGAAGCCTGGCTCGAAAAGGCCCGCGCGCTGGCCCCGGCGCAGCCCGTCTCCGCCGCGCAATGGGTTTGTTCGTGCCACCCGGAGGTGGTGTCCGACCAGCCCGGCGATTGCCCCATCTGCGGCATGGCGCTGGAGCCGGTGCTGGAGGCGGCGCCGTCGGAGGAGGAATCGGAAGAGAAGGATTTCACTCGCCGTTTCATCGTCGGGCTGGTGTTCACCATTCCGCTGCTGGTGCTGGCCATGGGGCCGATGCTGGGCCTGCCACTGCCCGGCTGGGCAACGGGCCGCACGGGCGAATTCATCCAGCTCGTGCTGGCAACGCCGGTAGTGCTCTATTCCGGCTGGCCGTTCTTCGTGCGCGCCTGGGCCTCCATCAAGTCGCGTAACTACAACATGTGGACGCTCATCGGGCTGGGCGTCGGCGCGGCCTATTTCTTCTCCGCCGCCGCCGTGCTGTTCCCTGGCATCTTTCCCGATGCGTTGAAGGACGAGAACGGCGCGCTGCCCATCTATTTCGAGTCTTCCGCCGTCATCATTCTGCTGGTGCTGGTGGGGCAGATCCTGGAGATGCGCGCGCGCATGAAGGCGGGCGCGGCCATCCGCGCGCTGGCCTCGCTGGCGCCTGCCACCGCGCACCGCATCCGCGAGGACGGCACGGAGGAAGACGTGTCGGTGGACGACGTGGCCATCGGCGACAGGTTGCGCGTGCGCGCGCACGAGGTGGTGCCGGTGGATGGCGTGATCGTGGAAGGCACGAGCAGCCTCGACGAATCGCTCATCACCGGCGAACCGATCCC
>JALVRJ010000312.1 GCA_027031305.1 Hyphomicrobiales bacterium
GGGCAAAGGTGGTCCTTGTCGGCGATTCCCGCCAGCTCCAGCCGATTGATGCGGGCGGGGCGTTTCGGCTTATCCAGCAGGAAATCGGCGCGGCGGAACTCAGGGACATACGCCGCCAGCGCCAGGACTGGCACCGGGAGGCGGTGCACCGGTTCGCCGACGGCCAGGCCGGGCGCGCGTTGGCGGCATTTGATGAGCGTGGCTTGGTGCATGTCGAAAAAGACCATGACCAGGTTATTGAGCGGCTTGCCCAGAACTGCCTGGACGATTTCGACCCTGCGCGACCGGGTGAAACCCTGATGATCGCCGGCACCCGGCGGGACGTTACGCTACTCAACCGCGCTGCCCGCGAGCAACGCATCGAGCGCGGGGAGCTGGATAATGAACATGCTGTAAGAGTTGAAGGTCAGGAATTTTGCGCTGGTGACCGCATCCTGTTCACGCGCAACAGTAAACAGCTTGACTTAAAAAATGGCGACCTGGCGACGCTGGTCAGCATCGAGGACATTAACGGCGAGATAGTATTGCGCGCGGAAACCGATGCGGGGAAGCGCGTCAGCTGGAGCGCCAGCGACTATGAACATTTCCAGCATGGCTACGCTGTCACCGCCCACAAAAGCCAGGGGGTTACCGTTGACCATGCGCATGTATTGATTCACGAGGGCATGAGTGACCGCGAATGGTCTTATGTTGCGGCTTCACGCTCACGCGAAGCCACCCACCTGTACTGCACTGAAGATACCTACAGCGAAGCGGCGAGAACCATGTCCCGATCCCGTCAGGCAGACACAACCCAGGATTATGAGAGAGAGGCACAAGAAATGGCACAGATCCCAGAACTGAATGAAGACATCAGCGAGGCCGAACTGGAAGCACAGACCGCCGAGGAAACCGCCCGCCTGGCAGAGCCCGGCGGCTTCGATGAGTTGCTCGATGAGATCCGCGAGGACGAAAAGGCGGACGAGGAGCGGCGCAGGCGGCTCATGGAAATGCAGAAACAGAAAGAAGAAGAGGAGAAGGCAGAGGAAGAAAAACAGCGGGAAGAAGAACGAAAAGCCGAGGTAGAGAGTGATCCCTTTGAGCAGTTCCAGGAACAGCAGGCGCGCCTGAATGAGGCGGCGGCCGAGGTGGAAAATGTTGGATTCGACGACGCCGCGCCGGAATCGGATGAACAGGCCGCACGCGAATCTGATTCCGGTACGGAAATGGAGGTATGACGCATGAGAGATGTCTATGATTTGAGTGATTGCCGCGACGAGTATCGCCCCTGCCACCGGCCCGAATGCCAGATTGCCGACGACCTGATAAGCAAGCACCCGCCGGGCGAAAATGTGGTCGAAAAGCACTGGGATTTGCTGTGGTTCCTCGGGACGGGACAGCCCCGCGGCCGTGTTCTGTCGAACGCCGCGCATTTCATGTGCCGGCGCGCGGTCAGGCGCGGCAAGATGCAAGCGGCGTACCGCTGGCGGGCAAGGGCGGGGCGGCTGTACCTGGCAGGGTGGTGAAGAAGGCGGCGTGACGTCCTATCTTTCCACGTGGAAAACCTTTTGTTTGAGGCAGATTTAATGGCGACTCCTCCCACTCCTCCCCCCATCGGGGGCATTGACCCCGTAACGATTGATGCGGCGCAGGAGGTGCTGACGCACACCACGCCCGATTCGGATGTGTCGGTGGGGGTGCTGGAGAAGGTCTTCGGTGCCGGCTGGTGGGATTACCTGAACCTGCACGGCCAGCTAGGCGATGGCGGCTCGTCCGCACTGTTCGGGGTGTTCACGGAGCACGGGCAGGCAGCCGCCACGGTCATTGGCGCCATCTTCGCCGTGATGAATGTGCTGGCGCTTGCCTTCCTCGTGATGTTGTTCGTCTATGTCATGGGGGTTGGGGTGCTGGGCACCGCCCATGAAGGGCAGCCCCTGGGAAAGCGTTATTCCACGCTTTGGACGCCCATACGGGCGGCGCTGTCGGTGATGCTGCTGGTGCCGCTGCCCTGGGCGCAGGGGCTTTCCATCTTGCAGGCGTTGCTGCTGATGTTCGTCTATTACGGCATCGGCGCGGCCAACACCGTTACAGACGCGGCCATGACCTACCTGGAGAAGAATCAGGGCCTGGCGGCGCCGAACTTCCAGCCCGTCGGCGGCGTATCGGATGTGGTGGACAACACCGTACAGTCCATCCTTACCCTGAAGATGTATGCACGGGACAATTACGGGGATGAGAGGCGGCCGGAGGCCGGCCGTTACAGCGCCCATTGGGAACCGATCCTTGAGAAGCCCGGGTTCTTCGGCCGCATCTACAATTCCGTGACCAACGCAGAGCCGCCGCCGGTATCGCCGGCGACGAGGCCGGCCGTCTATCGCCTCGGCTATGTGCCGCGGGTTTGCACAGGCAAGGTGGGCAAGGGCAAGTGCGTGATACGGTATGCCTATCAATATGCCACTGTCGAAAAAAATCAGGTCAGCGACAAAGCCTTCGGCGGCGCGGAAATCACCTGCGCGGATGCGGCCAGCGCGGCCTGCGCAAGAAGGCTGCAAGCCTTTGCGGACATGCAGAAAAAGGCCGAGGAGATCGCCGCGTTCATTGCGCGGGATATCGGCGATGCGGCATCGTACCAGGGCCATAATGGCGGCCTGCAGCGGGGCAGCGTGAAAATCGCCCAGGAAATCCTGTTGCGCATGGCGGCGGACAACCTGGCGGAATCCACCCGCAAGGCCAACGACCCGGACGACCGGACCAGTGAGCTGTCTGCAGAAGCGGAGCTGATCCGCAGCCAGGGCTGGGCCATGCTGGGCAGCTGGTACAACCGGTTGGCGGAACATGATCGGAACACCTTGCCGACCAGTGCCGCCGCGTTGTCGATCAAGACCTTCCCTGTCAAGTTCAGCGAGGCCAAGCGGGCGTTCTTTTCGCCTCAGGCATACCAGGAGCGCCTGAGCGCCTACCAGATGTACAAGCGTACGGGCGGCAACTGGAAAACCAGCGTGGAGAACGCCACCAGCTGCACCACGTACCCCGTCGATGAATACGGCCTCGATGACGCGGGCATCGACCCTTGTGTGGAAAGCCGGGTCAGTGAAGAACTGGACGATTATCTTGATGTGTCCAGCCCCGAGGGGTTGAGCGACAAGGCCACCGAAATCCTCGTCCGGTCGCTCTCCTATGGACCGGGCTCCTGGGCGTCATACCTGTCCACGGGTGATGCGCTGCGAAACCTTCAAACCCTTGGCAACTTTTATATCGCCGGCGTCCAGACAGCGGCAGCCGGGTTCCTGACGCTGAAAATCGCGGGCGCATTCGTGGGCGGCGCCACGGACGGCAGCGCCTGGGGGCTGGTGCTGCAAATCTTCACCGGGGAGGGAATCAAGGATGGCGTCATGGCCGCCACGAACATCAATGACTCGTTCCTGGGGCGGCTGATCGCGGGCGCCATGGGGGCGCTGCTTTTTGCCGGCATGGCCTTGGCCTACTACCTGCCCATGGTGCCGTTTTTTCTGTGGCTCATGGGGGTTATCGGCTGGGTCATCCTGGTGATGGAGGTTATGGCGGCATCCCCCCTGTGGGCCATCGCCCACGCCATCCCCGACGGAGAGGGCATGGCCGGGCAACATGGCAAACAGGGCTACATGCTGTTCCTGCGGGTGCTGGCGCGCCCCTCCCTGATGGTGGTCGGCTTTTTTATCAGCGTTTTGCTGTTCGATGCCTTTGCCGGCATGGTGGGGGCGGGATTCCGCATGGCGCAGTATGACGCGGGCGCCTGGCGGACGCCTGCTTATCTGGTGGCCTATGCCCTGTTGATGAC
>JALVRJ010000313.1 GCA_027031305.1 Hyphomicrobiales bacterium
ATCCTGTAAAGGGCCAGCTCGGAGAGTTCGAACAGGACGATTTTCCGCGGCCCACATGCCAGCGCCGTGCGCACGATCTGGGCGCCGATGGAACCGCCAGCGCCGGTGATCATGACGGACTTGCCGCTGATGTTGGCACGCATGAGCTCTTGCAAGGGGCGCACCGGGTCGCGGCCCAGCAAATCGTCGATGTCGATATCCTTGAGGTCGACCGGCCCAATGCGATCGGTCACGAACCCGGCCGGATCGGACACCATTCGCAGCCGCACCGGATAACGCGCCAGCTTGCGTACGAGATCCCGTTTCCTGGAAGAGGTGAGCTGCGGCGTGGAAAGAATGATCTCGTCCACTCCTTCTGCGTGGAGCAGTTCTTCCAGTTCATGCAGGCCATGCACCGGCAGGCCATGAACCTTCATCCCCTGCAAGGATGGAGACTGTTCAAGGAAACCCCGCACGTCGTAACGGGCGCTTTCACGCAGCACTCCCAACAGAGCCACGCCCAGATCGCCAGCTCCATAAATGAGCACCCGTGTTCTGCCTTTCCCATCTTGCGCCTTGCGATCCAGCGGCAAGTCGCGCAGCCACCAGCTGACGAATTCGCGCACCATCCAGATGGCCACCCAGCCGGTGAAGGGGTAGGCGATCACCACCGTGCGCGGCAGAGGGACAAGGCCACCCCGCCATTCGACAAGAAAAACGAGTAGGGCCCAGGCCATGGTAGCCAACAACATGGCATAGCCGATATGCCACAGGCCGCCGCGGCCGATGTGGCGGGTCACGAGGCGATAGAACCCGGTGGCATACAGGGCCGCGACGCTGAAAAAAGGCAACAGGAGGAGGGCCAGCAACGTGGTTGTCGGTGGCTTCTCGAATGCCGGCCCGACAACCATGCGAACCCCGACGAGCATGATCATGATGGTGATCAGCAAGGCCAGGTCGGCGAGCATCACGACCGTTCGCCTGATGGATCGGGGCTGGCGCATTGCCCACGCCTTTACTCGGCGCGAAAGCCTGTCCATGCCCATCAGCCTTTCAAGGCTATCAAATGCTTTCCCCATCTTTCCTTCCAAATCAATCGTGCCCCCGGGATGGGAAACCATCAATTCCGTAGCAACTTTTGATAGATGCTTCCAACCATGCGGATGACCTGCTCCTCCGTGAACCCGTCAAAAAGCCTGCGGCGCGCGGCCTGTCCCATCCTTGTGCGCAATTCGGGGTCGGATGCAAGCTTTTCGATCGCTTCGGCCAGGGCCCGCGGATTTCCAGGCGGGACCACGAAGCCTTCCTTTCCATCGCGAACAAAGTGGCGGCATCCCGGCACATCGGACACGACCAGGGGTCGGGCGTGCGCCGCCGCCTCCAGCATCGCGCGCGGCATTCCCTCACGCGTTGTGGTGGGAATTGCGCATATGGCAGCGCGTCGCCAGACCTGATGAATATCCGTGGTATGCCCATGCCAATGCACATGGTCCAGACGAGCCCATGCCCTTACTTGTTCCCTGGAATAGGCGCCCGGATTGCCGGAATCGACTTCACCATAAATGTCCAGTCGCACGCCCTTCCCTTGCAACCCTCGCATACCAATGGCCTCGACGAGCACATCCACCCCCTTGCTGGCGATCAGCCGCCCCACAAAGGCTACCCGCACTTCGTCTCCGCCGGGATCTGGCAACGGTGGAAATTGCGCGGGATCGATCCCCGCTCCTCCCAGGATGGCGATATCCGACTCCGGTGGCAATCCATATCGGCGCAAATAGAGCACATCGTCCGGGTTCTCGAACAGCAGGCTGCAATCCTCAGCTTTCACCTGGCGGGCAAATAACCGAAACAAGGCCGAACGCAGTATCCGGAAATGTATGGAATCTCTCTCCGCCAGGGTGCCCAGTCCGGTTACATGCATTATGGTTCGATAACCATGCAGTCGTGCCAACATCCCCATCAGAACGGGAGTCAACGCGATATAGTGCACCAGGTCCGGGCGCAATGCGCGAATGATCTTTCGCAAGCGCCAGGCCCTGCGCGCCACGGACAAGGGATGCAGCGAGCCTCGGCCGAAATCGAATGGCACAAGCTCCACACCCAGGCGCTCGATCGCCTCTCGCCTGCTTCCAACCCTGGTGACGAGAATGATTCGCATGGTTTCGTCAGTGCGTCGAGCCGCCTTCACCAGGGGAAGGAAGTGAGAATGAAAGAACCAGTCTTCCGCACAGGCGAACAGGAGTGTACGAGTCGACGAAGCCATGGAAGAAATCCAAGTATGTTTCACGTAAACCTTCAAGCCTGTATACAGGAAACGAATGATCGGAGCGCAGTGACAAGCCTTATCCCATGACTTGGCCGGGAACATACGTGATGGACGGCGTGGCTTGGTCTTGCGCGGTCTTCGTCGCCGCCCTTGTGTCGGCTTGGCTGCTAACCCGTTTCCTGATCGGGCATCTTGTCAAACACGAAATTCTCGCACAGCAGAACGAGCGCAGTATGCATGGCGTCCCCACTCCGGTTGGAGGTGGATGGGCCATCGTTCTTCCCGTTCTTCTCGCTCTTCTTCCGTCCTTACCGGCACAGCGCCAGGCCGCAACTTTCGCCATCGTGGGGGGATTCATTCTTCTCGCCTTCGTTTCCTGGGTCGATGATCGGCAAGATCTTCCCCGGCTCGTCAGGCTTGCCGTACAGGTTTTCGTCGTGATCGCCGCGCTGGCGCTGAGCCCATCGGATCTCATTGTTTTTTCCAGTCATTGGCCCTTGTGGGCCGACAGGCTGGCGACCGCACTTTGCTGGTTGTGGTTCATCAACCTGTTCAATTTCATGGATGGTATTGATGCTTTGGCGGGCCTGGAAACATTGTTCATCAGTCTTGGGTTGCTTCTTATCGGGCTCTGGCTGGGGCACGACTGGACCACGTTGTCACTCCTCATGACGTTAATGGGGGCGGTGATCGGTTTCTTGTGGTACAACTGGCCGCCGGCGAGGATCTTCCTTGGCGATGTGGGTGCCATTCCGCTGGGCTTTCTGCTGGGTTGGCTGCTTATCCGGCTGGCTGGAGAGGGGCATCTTGCCGCCGCCTTTCTCCTACCCGGATATTTTCTCGCCGATGCCAGCGTCACCCTTTTGCGGCGATTGCTGGCGGGCGAAGCCTTCTGGACGCCGCATCGTGATCATTTCTATCAACGCGCGGCGTTGGCCCTTGGCAGCCACGCGCGGGTGTTGTGGCGCATTATTCCGCTGAATGCCGCGCTGCTCCTGCTGGCGCTGGTGGCCTTGCGCTGGCCCGTGCCTGCGTTTGTGGCGGGGCTAGGGTTAATCACCAGCGCCCTGGCTTTTCTGCGCCGTGATGCAATTGTCGCCAGGTCCAAGGTGGACACTCCCGACAATTGTTGCGGGTGATCAAGCCCGCGCGGGGTTGGCCACGCGATGCTGGTCAGGTCTTTGCGGCGCCGCCCAGCGGGCACCATCAAGAGCCAGAGCAACGCCATCTATCGCAGGGCCGGCCTGCGCGGGCGCAGCGAGCTGGTGGCCTATTGCGTCGAAGATCTGCTGGCCGGAGAACGGCTGCTGTTTCCGGATGACCGGGCCTCCCACGCCTGGCGGATCGAGGTGGACATGACGTAAAAGGAACCCCGAACGAATACCATGTTGCGCAAATGCTGACCGGTAATACCAGAATGCGTAGTCGCCCGTGAACTATGGCTTTTGCATCTGATTGGCGGCTGAGGGAGGCGGAGCGAAGGCCAGCTGCAACAGGGCCAAAAGGATCGTGATGATCCAGTTGATCAGCAGCCGGAAATTGTATCC
>JALVRJ010000314.1 GCA_027031305.1 Hyphomicrobiales bacterium
CCGCGTGGGCGGCGAGCGCCTGCAACACCTGACGCTTGCTGCCCGCCTGCAAGGCCGGCAGAACGTCCTCGGACCGCAACATGTCCGACAGATCCATTCGCAGAACCCCTGTTGTGCCGCCCCTCGCGGGCCCCGTTCCGCCCGCGTTGCAATCACGAATATGCATCCGGCGATGTCGCGCAAGCATGAAGCACGACCGCGAAAGGGTCAAGGCGATGATGCCAAATCGGCGAGGCCGCCTGCCACGCGAGGGCACGGCGGTGCGCGCCGCTTCCTCAGTGGCAAGGGCCCGGGTCGAGCCATGCCACGTGGCCGTCGTCGCGACGGTAGACCACGTTGATGCCGCCGTGCGAGGCGTTGCGGAAGATGAAAAACGGGCGTTCCTGCAACTCCAGCTGCATGACGGCCTCGCCGGGGGTCATCTCGACGATATGTTCCTCGGCCTCGGCCACCACGGTGGGCTGGAAATCCTCCGCCGATTCTTCCTCGGCCGGGGTGGCCGCGAGCATCTCCTCCGGCTCCGGCGCCACCAGGAAGCTGGGAGCGGCGTGGCGGGCGAGCGGTTGGCGGCGGCGTTTCTTGACATGGCTCTTCAGCTTGCGCTTGTAGCGGCGCAGGCGCTTTTCCATGCGCTCCAGCGCCTGGTCGAAGGCTCCGTAGGCATCGCTGCCGTGGCCCTTGGCCTGCATAACCAGGCCGGTGGTGAGATGCATGACGATTTCCGCCTGGAACTGGCTGCGTTGCTTCTCCATCACCACCATGGCGCTGGTGACGCCGTTGAAATATTTTTCAGCGATTTCGTGCAGGCGCGATTCGACGTGTTCCTGGAAGGCGGCGCCGATGTCCAGGTTCTTGCCAGTGATCTTGATTTGCATGGTGACCGTTCTGCGTTTTTGTGCATTGTGCCGTGCGGGGAAGCTTCGCGAAACCATCCACGCCCACCGCACGCCGCGAACCCGTGGTAAGCGCGCCGGAAAAATGGCGCGTCATGTGTGACATTATGGATAAAGACGGGGGGCTTTTCCAGACCTTGGCGGAAAATATTGCGTCATCGGGCAGGGGCCACCTCACTCCCGGGCCTTGAGCAGCATTCTTTTCTCGCGCCGGCGCTTGGGCGAGGAGGGAATGCCGAGGGCCTCGCGATACTTGGCGACGGTGCGGCGGGCGATGTCCACCCCTTCCTTCCTGAGGATCTTCACGATGGCGTCGTCGGAGAGCACCTTGTCGGGATCCTCGGCGTCGATGAGCTCGCGGACGCGGTGGCGGACGGCCTCGGCGGAGATGGATTCGTCGCCGGAGGTGCTGGCGATGGCGGTGGTGAAGAAATAGCGGAACTCGAATATGCCGCGCGGAGTGGCCATGTACTTGTTGGCGACGACGCGGGAAATGGTGGATTCGTGCAGCCCCAGCGATTCGGCCACCTGGCGCAGGGTCAGGGGTTTCAGGCCGCTGACACCACGGGCGAGGAAGGCGTCCTGGCGGCGCACGATCTCGCGCGCCACCGCGAGGATGGTGCGGGCGCGCTGTTGCAGGCTCTTGACCAGCCAGCCGGCGCGGCTGGCGCACTCGGAGATGAACTCGCGGTCTTCGCGGCGGGTGGCGGAGGCCTTCACCAGCGCCCGGTATTCGTTGTTCACCAGCACCCTGGGCAGGGTGTCCTGATTCAGCTCCACCAGCCAGGAGCCATCGGGCGCGGCGCGCACGAAAACGTCGGGAACGACCACCTGCACCGGATCGCCGGCATGGGAGGCGCCGGGACGTGGATCGAGCCGCCTGAGGCGGGCGGCGAGGGTGGGCAGCGCTTCGATGGGAACGCCGCAGACGCTGGCCAGGCGCTCGAAATCGCGCTCGGCCAGAAGATCGAGGTGATCCAGCAGGGCGGCCATGGGCGCGTCCAGAGCGCCCTGGTCGGCCAGTTGCAGACGGAAACACTCGGCCAGGTCGCGGGCGAAGACGCCGGGAGGATCGAGCGCTTGCAGGGTGTGCAGCACGTCCTCCACTTCCTCGAGGGAGGCGCCGAGCCTTTCGGCAATGTTCTCCAGCGGCTCGCGCAGGTAGCCGTCGCTGTCCAGATGGGCGATGAGCTGCTCGGCGATGAGGCGGCGGGCCGGCTGGGCGATGCTCAGCTCCATCTGCTCCATCAGGTACTGGCGCAGGCTCTTGACACCGGAGACGGTGGCCTCGATTCCGGGCAGGCCGTCGTCCACACCGCGCCCGCCGGCCCCGCCCATGGCGGCGCCGCCGGACATGGTGGTCCAGGAGGAGGCGTCGGCGGGGGTGGCGGCCATGTCGCCGGTGGCGCTGGCGGCGGGCTGGTCGGAGGGTCCGGTGCCGTCGAACATCTCGGAAGGATCGACTCCCATTTCCACGATGCGCTCCTCGGAGGGGGCATCGCGGGAAAAGGCTTCCGTCAGGGTTTCCCGTGGCGCGGCGACCTCCGAGGCCGACGTCGCGGGCTCGGCCTGCTCGCGGTTGGCGGCGCGGCGTTCCTCCTGCTCGGCGATTTCGGCCAGTTCCAGCAGGGGGTTGGTTTCCAGCTCGGCGGCGATAAAGGCCTGAAGCTCGAGGTTGGACATCTGCAACAGGCGAATGGCCTGTTGCAGTTCCGGCGTCATGGCCAGCGCCTGAGCCTGGCGCTGGCGCTGATGCAGGCCCGGTTTCAACGCCATGAACGCACCTCTCCCTTCACGCGCACGGCAAGCGCGCAAATTCCACCAGCCGGGCTGGCATGATTTTTGCCGATACTATACACCAAGTGCCTGATGGAACGTAAAGGCATGGTGGCGTGACGGGAACGTGCATCCACATCACTCCCCTCGAGCGACTGGAGGAGGCCGTGGCGGCGGCGCGGGCGGCGGTGGGCGCGGAAAACGTTTTCGTGTGCGGGCTGCTGGGGCCGGGAATGACGCATCCCGCGCTGCCGGTGGCGGAAGAACGGCGGCTGCGCCTGGGGCTGCACGACGTTGCGAACGCGCGGAACGGGTTCTCGCCGCCGGAAAGGGAGCACGTGCGGGCGCTCGTGGCCTTCGCGCGGCGCTGGCGGGCGCGGGTCGGCGAAGGGCCGGGGGCGTTGGTGATGCACTGCTGGATGGGGGTTTCGCGCTCGCCGGCGGCGGCCTACATCGCGCAGTGCGCGCTGCGCCCGGGGGCGGACGCCCTGGCGCTGGCGCGCGAACTGCGGCGGCTGGCGCCCTTCGCCACGCCCAACGCGCGGCTGGTGGCGCTGGCGGACGACCTGCTGGGACGGCAAGGGCGCATGGTGGCGGCGGTGGAGGCGATTGGCCGTGGCGAGGAAACCTTCATCGGCAGGCCCGTGAGATGGCCGCTGGCGCCGCCGATCCATGCCTTGCAACCACCGGGAGAAGATGAAAACGCATGAAGAAGATCCTGACGACCGCCGATCCGGCTCTGTTCTCCCTCGCTCGGCTGCTGTTGAACAGGGAGCGCATCAAGCATTTCATGCTGGATGTGCAAATCACCTCACCGGAAGGTGAAACGCGGGCCGAACCGCGCACCCTGATGGTACGGGCGGAAGACGAAGCCCGCGCCCGGGCGGTGCTGGCGGAGCTGTCCGAGTTCCTGTTGCCGCCGGACACGGAAGAATGAAGCGTGATCGAGGGGCGCGTCACGCACATGCGGCCTCGGCAAGGGGAAGGCACAGGGCATGAAGGCTACATGAAGGCCATCCTGAAGACCAATGATCCGGTGGTGCTGTCCTATGCCAGCCACCTGCTGGCGGAGGCGGGTATCGGGCACGAGGTGTTCGACGCCAACATCTC
>JALVRJ010000315.1 GCA_027031305.1 Hyphomicrobiales bacterium
TGCCTAGCAGCGGCAGCGCCTTCCTCAGCCCGCCTCCGGTTTCCAGCAGCGCCTCGCGCTCGTCCGAAACGAGGATTTGTGGCGGCGGTGCTTGCCGCGCCGCCCATTCTTCCAGTTGCTCGGCCAGCCAGTGCACGTTCATCACCACCCGCCTCACCCCGGCCGCGCGCAGGCGCTCCAGGGCGTAGGCGATCAACGGCTTGCCGGCCACCCGTATCAGCGGCTTGGGCCGGGCTTCGCTCAGCGGCCTCATGCGCGTACCCAGCCCGGCGGCCAGCAGCATAGCCCGGTCGATGCTCGGTGTTTCCGGGGTCGTCTCGCTCATGGCCTATGCTTCCGCCTCCGCCTGAAACTCCTCCGCCAGCACGCGCAGTTCCGGCAGGTATTCATCGAGCCAGCCCAGCATGGCCGTCAATGCCGCCGCGCCCGCCTCCGGCAGGCCCTCGCGACGGGCGAGATTGCGCCGCAGCCAGAAGGCCACCCTCGGCAGGTGCACGAGATACTGCGGCTTGCCGTCGCGCTCCTTCAGCCGCGCGAAAATGCCCAGCACCTTCAGCGCCCGCTGTGCCCCCATGACGGCATAGGACAGGCGGAAGGCGGCTTCGTCGAAGCCTTCTTCGGCCCGCCCACGCGCCGCGCAATAATACGCCAGCATCTCTTGCTCCAACGCCTCCGGGATGCTCACGCGCGCGTCCTGAAGCAACGAGGCCAGGTCATAGGCCGCCGGCCCCATCACCGCGTCCTGCGTGTCGATGAGCCCCACCCGCCGCAGGCCGTCGCGCTCCGGCAACCAGATCAGGTTGGGCGAGTGGTAATCGCGAAGCACCCACACCTCCCGCTCGCCCGGGGGGTGGGCGAAGGCCAGCATATTGCGCACCGCCTTCACGTAACGCCGCCGCGCCATTTCCGGACAGGGCTCGCCACCGCGCGCGTGCGGCCAGAACCAGTCGACGAGCAGTTCCGCCTCGATGACGAAGGCCGCCTCGTCATAATCATGCAGCCGGTGTGGCGGCCCTTCGGGGAGCGCCACCACGCGCGGCCAGTCGCGCCCGGCCAGGTTGATGAGCACATCGGTCGCGGCCTTGAGCGGTTCTTCCATCGCGCCCTGCGCGTATAGCCTCCCAAAGGTGATGTCACCCAGATCTTCCATCAGCAGCAGGCCGCGTTCGAAGTCATGGGCGAAAATCTCCGGCGCCGAATAGCCCCGCGCGCCCAGCTCCGTGTCGATGGCGTAAACGGCGCGCACGGAACGGGCCAGGTGCACCAGTTCGTCGTAGCTCTTGCCATCGCGCACCGCCGGGCCGTCCGGACGCTCGGGCATGTCCATCAGGATCATCGGCTTCGCGCCGGGAAGGGAAACGCGCTCGTAGCGCCGGGCCGAGGCGTCGCCCTGCAGGAAGCGTCGCTCGATTTCCCCCGCGCCCGCCGCCGCCTCTTCCAGAAAGCGCCGCACCGCTTCCATGCGTTCAAGGCGCGCCGCCCAGTCGCCGTATCCGACAAGCTCCGCCACCCGCGCCCGCCCGCCTTCGGCATCCTTCAGATGCACTTCCAGCCGATGCGGCGGCAGCACGGGCAGGCGGTCCGGCCACTCGACGAGCAACACGTGATCGACCGCCAGCTCCTCCAGTCCCAGCTCGTCCACCTCGAACGGATCGGCGATGCGGTAAAGGTCGACGTGCGCCACCGGCACCCGCGTCGCCTCGTAGGGTTGCACCAGGGTAAAGGTGGGGCTGGGCACTTCCGTGTCTTCGGCCATTTCCGGCGGCAGCATGGCGCGGATGAAGGCGCGCGCCAGTGTCGTCTTGCCGGTTCCCAGGTCGCCGAACAGCAGGATCCGGTCGCCGGGCCGGGCGAACAGGGCGATTTCCCGTCCCAGCGCCTGCGTGTCGGCCTCCGACGGCAATTTTCGCGTCAGCCGCGTTCCGGCATCCTGTTCATCGACCGGATGGGTCTCCCGAGGCCCCGTGTTCATGCGTTTTCTCGCATCCGCTGCGTGACCTGCGGCAGCCGGCAGACCACCGTGGTGCCCTGGTTCTCGCCCGTGCGCAGCTCCACTTCGCCGCCGTGCAACCGCACCAGCGCCTTCACCAGCGGCAGCCCCAGCCCCGGCCCCCGGTGTCCTTCCGGCGACGGTCTGGCGAAGAAGCGCTCGAAGGCGCGTTGCATCATCTCCGCGTTCATGCCCGGTCCCTCGTCCGCCACCCAGAAGACGACGCCGCCGTCCTCGTCACGCCGCACGCCCAGCTTGACGGTGGAACCGCGCGGGCTGAACCCGATGGCGTTGATGAGCAGATGCCGCAGCACCTGCATCAGGCGCTTCCTGTCGGCCGTAATCACGTCCACGTCTTCCGCCACCATCACCTCCAGCGTCATGTTGCGCCGCTCCAGCCTGCCGGCGAGCTTGTTCGCCAGCTCCTCCAGCATGGGCAACACCTCGAACTGGCTGATGTTCAGCTCCAGCTTGCCCGCGTCGAAGGCGGCGAGGTCCAGCGCCGCGTCGATCTTGTCCAGCAGTTCGTCCGCCGCTTCCTGCACGTCTTGCAGGTATTGCCACTGCCTGGGGTTGATCTCCCCGGCGATGCCCTCCTGCAAAAGACTGGTGAAGCCGGTGATGCTGGTCAGCGGGGTGCGCATCTCGTAGGAAATGGAGTTCAGGAAGGCCGTCTTCACCCGGTCGCTTTCCTCCAGCGCCTGGGCCCGCTCCCGCGCCGCCCGCTCGGCCCGGATGGCATCGGTCATGTCATACCAGGCGGCCAGCGTGTTGCCGTCGGGCAGCGGCACGATGGAATACTCGAACGCCCTGTCGTCCCGCAACATCAGCCGCCCGCTCTCCTCGCGCCGTTCCGTCCGCGCGCCGGTGACGGTTGCCTTCAGGTTTTCCCAGAAGGTGCTGTCGCGCACCTTGTCGCGGCAGCTCTTCAGAATATCGTCGACATGCGGGCGCGAGACGAGGTAGGCCTCGTCCAGGTCCCACAGCTCGGCGAACATCTGGTTGAACAGGCGCAGGCGGCCGTCGGTGCCGAACACGGCCACCGCCTCGCGCAGGTGGTCCAGCGTTTCCTCCTGCACCTGCATCACCTCGTGATACTTCGTCTCCAGCCGCAACTGCTCGGTCACGTCCTCGAACATGTAGATCACGCCTTCGCCCGGCTGCGGCTCGGCGATGACGTTCACCACCTGCCCCTGCGCCAGAGTCCAGCGCTCGCGCCGTGGCGCCTGTTCGGAATAGATTTCCAGCCAGCGCTGGCGCCATTGCGGAAAGTCTTCCGTCATCGCCAACTTGCCCTGGTCATACAACCGGTTGAGAATTTCCTCCTCGCGTGGTCCGCGCGCCAGCCAGGCCTCGTCCAGGCCCCACAATTGCGCATAGGCGCTGTTGTGGAACACCAGCCGTTGGTTGGTGTCGAAAATGGCCACCGCCGTGCGCAGCTGGTCGAAGATGCGCCCCTGCACCTTCTGTTGCCGTTCCAGTTCCTCCTTCAGGCGTTCGCGCTCGCTGACATCCAGCGCCCAATGCACGATGCCGGCCTCGTGCGGCTTCAGCCATACCTCGAAATGCCGGCGTTCGCCGTCAACGAGCGTGCTGGCCACCAGGTGCTCCCATTCACCCTCCGCCGGCAACGACCTGGCGGCGGCCATCTCTCCGCTGCTCAGCAGCGTCTTGCCCGCCCCCCGCGCCATTTCCAACGTTTCCGCCCCCACCAGGCGCAGCCATTGGCGGTTGGCCCATTGCAGGGCGCCTTCCGCGTCGGTGA
>JALVRJ010000316.1 GCA_027031305.1 Hyphomicrobiales bacterium
TCCTCAAGGCGCGCGAGATCCTGCAAGCGACGGACACCTTCCGCGACGACATCAGACATCGGCTCGAGGCCCTCATGGAATCCGCCATCAAGGGGGTCATCCCCTTGCCCCCGCCGGAAGCTTGATCAACAGGGCTCAGCCCACCAGCTTGCTCCTGTGCCTCAGGATGTGCCAGCCACCGTTTCCTCGACGAGAAAGCGCACCACCTCGCGCAATGCCTCGGCCTCGTCCGCGCCGTTCTCCACCGCCCGCCGGTGGACCCGGCGTTGCCGGTCGGCGCTGGTGCCGCGCTCCAGGATGTCGCGGGTGGACAGGAGTTCATCCTCGCAGCCCAGCGCCCGTGCGTCCTCGCGCAACATGCCAATGAGTTCCTCCAGCAAATCGGCGTAGGCCACCAGCTCTCCACGGCCAAAATCGATCAGGCTCTCGCGCACGCCGTAGCGCTGCGCCCGCCAGCGGTTTTCATCGATGAGAAACGGCTCGTAGCGGCGCCAGCGCTGATTGTTGCGCCGCAGCCGATACAGCATCCGCACCAGCGATTGCACCATGGCGGCGATGGCGGCGGCATCGTCCAGCCGCGTGCACACGTCGCAAATGCGCGTCTCCAGCGTCGGAAACCGGGCCGAGGGACGCAAGTCCCACCAGATCTTCGTGGCATCCTCCATGATGCCGGCGCTTACCAGCACGTCCACCGCCCTCTCGTATTCTCCCCAGCTCTCGAACTGCGGTGGCAGGCCGGTGCGCGGCAGGGTATCGAACACCGTCAGCCGATAGCTCTCCAGCCCCATGTCCCTGCCCTGCCAGAACGGCGAGGACGTGGAAAGCGCCAGCAGGTGTGGCAGGAAATAGGGCAGCTGGTTGAACAGATCGATGCGCAGGTCTTCATCCTCCACACCGATGTGCACGTGCATTCCGCAGATAAGCAGCCGCCTGCCCACGCCCTGCAGGTCTTCCGCCAGTCGCAGGTAGCGCTCCTTCGGCGTGAACTGCATCCGCGACCAATGGGCGAAGGGATGCGTCGAGGCGGCGATCAGCGCCAGGCCATGATCATCGGCGATGCGCGCCAGCACGCGGCGCAACTCCGACAACTCCGTCCGCGCCTCTCCCACCGTCCGGCAGACGCCGGTTTCCACCTCGATCTGGCATTGCAGGAATTCCGGCGACACATGCCCCTTCAGCTCCCGCTCGGCCTCCTCCATCAGACCCGCCGGGGCCTCTTCCACCAGGTCCAGGGAGGAGCGGTCCACCAGCAGGTATTCTTCTTCCACGCCAATTGTCAGGGATGGATGCTCTATTGCCATTTTAACCGCTTCTTCAGAGGGTTGATCTTATGGGGCAGGCTCTCGCCGAGGGCCTTTCCTCAGAAATACTCCAGCGACACCCGGAACAGCCGCGCGACATCCTCGCGCCGGTCGGCGCGGGCGAACAGGATGACGTCGTCGCCCGGGCGGATCTCGGTGTCTCCCGTAGCCCGGATCAACTCCTTTCCGCGCACGATCACGCCGATGCGCACGCCATCCGGCAACTCCGCCTCGCGCAGCTTGCGCCCGACGATGGGCGAGGTTTCCAGCGCCTCCGCCTCTATAAGCTCGCCGGCCTCGCCCAGCACCGGATAGATCCGCCGCAGAAAGCCGCCGCGCGCGTATTGCAGGATGGAGGACACCGTGACCGCGCGCGGATCGATCCACGAATCGATGCCCAACGGCCCGGCCAGCGCCGCCGAATCCAGTGACGAGATGAGACTCATGGTGCGCGCCGCACCCTGTTGCCGCGCCAACAACGCGGAAAGCAGATTCACCTTGTCGTCATTGGTCAGCGCGATGAACAGGTCGGCCTGCCTCACTTCCGCCTCGTCGAGCACTTCCGTATCCAGCGCCGAGCCATGCAACACCACCACGTGGCCGTCCGGTTCCAGCCGACGTGCGATCTCTTCCGCCTGCTTGCGGTCGGCCTCGATGATGCACAAGCGCACGGAGCCGTTCTCCCTCAGCAAGCGCTCGGCCACGAACTGGCCGATGTTGCCCGCGCCCGCCATAACGATGTTGCGCGCCTCCGTCTCCTCCTGCCCCAGGATGTGCAGCACCCGGCGGGCATCCTCAACGTCGGTGACGATGTAGATGAAGTCCCCCGCCTCCAGCTCGTCCTCCGCGCGCGGTATGATGACTTCCTCGCCGCGCCGGATGGCCACGACCACCGCCACAAGGTCCGGAAACAGCGCCGTCAGCTCCGACAGCGGGGTGCCGAGAACGGGGCAATGCTCGTCCAGCTGAACACCCATCGCCACCACCCTGCGTTCGGCAAAATGCATCACGTCCTGCGCCCCTGGCAGCGAGATGCGGTCCATCACCATCTCGCCCACCGCCACCTCCGGCGAGATGATGAGGTCGATGGCCAGGTTCTCTCGCGAGAACAGGTTCTGGTATTGCTTGCGCAGGTAGGACTGCGCCCGCACCCGGGCGATGCGCGTGGTGACGCCGAACAGCGCGTCGGCGATCTTGCACGCTACCATGTTCACTTCATCGGCATGGGTGACGGCGATGAGCATTTCGGCGGAATCGGCTCCCGCCTGTTCGAGGATGTCCGGGTGCGAGCCATGGCCGACGATGCCCTGCACGTCCAGTTCGTCGGAAATGGTCTGCACCAGCGAAGGCTCGACGTCGATGACGGTCACGTCATTGCCTTCCGCCGACAGCCGGCGCGCAATGCCGCGCCCCACGCGCCCCGCTCCGCAAATGATGATCTTCATCCATCACACCCGCCGCCCGAGCGGGCTCCCCTGCCATTCTCCCGTTGGCACAGAAGACATGAACCACGCCCCAATTGCAAGCGCCCCATGCCCGCAACGCCCCCGCGGCCGGGAACGGAAGGACCGCAATGTTGTTTCGTGAAAGCAGGAAAATGAAACCGCGCGCCAAAAGGATGGGCCGGGGCCGTGGCCACTCCCATTCCCGGCGCTTTCATCGCCCTGCCGGCGCCGGGGGCAGGACGCGCCCGTCCGGCATGGTGGAAGCCGTGGGCACTTCGGAGACGCCGGAACGTCCGGAAATGACCATGCCGCCGGCCGCCTGGCGCGCCCGCGCATAGGCGCCGAGGAATTGCTCGGCCAGCCGGTTCGCCTGTGCCCGCTGGGCCTCGCTCAGGCGCGGCCGGCGCAATCTGGCCTGCATCAGCTTTCTGCCCCGCACCATGGGGCCCTCCAGCCGATGGGCGACGATGCGCCAGGCTTCCGCCGCCACCGGGTCGGCGGCGAACACGCCCTTCAGCCCCGTGGCCGCCAGCCTGGAGAGTTGCCAAGCCGCCGGCGCGTGACCGCTCATGGCCGCGCGCTTCAGCCAGCCCACCACCCAGCGCTTGCGGGCGATGCGCCCCCGTGAGGCCAACGCCACCATGGCCATGCCGTAGTAGGCGCCTGGATGATTGTAGGCAGCCGCCATGTTGTAGAGACGAAAGGCACGATGCAGGTCGCGGCGGATCTTCTTGCCCACGCCGGTGCGATAGTAGTCGGCCACGCGCACCAGCGCATCCACGCTCATCATCAGGCGGCGGAGAGGAATGGCGGGCGAGTTGACCTGGACATCCTGCGCCAGTTCCATTCCTACGCCCCGGCGCGGACCATGGCGCGCAAGGGACCGAAGGCGGACGAACGGGCGGCGCTGCGGGCGAAGCTGTCGCGGCTGGGGCGCCAGGCCCTGCGGGCGGGGGACTATGCCCCCGCCCGCAAGTTGTTCGCGCGCGC
>JALVRJ010000317.1 GCA_027031305.1 Hyphomicrobiales bacterium
ATCCATGGCGAGGAGGTGAAAAACACCGGCGCTCTGGCCAATCCGCAATCTTTGGCCTATTTCCGGAACCGGAGCGAATTGGCGTTCGACTGAATCCGGCCCTCCCTTCTCCCCGCGCAAGGCGCGCCCCTGGCGCCGCCATGGGAGAGCCATGCACCAAACGGCGAAGACGACATGCACATCACCGACATCGACGCCCTCACCGCCTGGCTCGAGGCCGGCTGCAAGCCGCGCGAGAACTGGCGCGTGGGCACCGAGCACGAGAAGTTTCCCTTTCTCGCCGACAGCCGCGCGCCCGTGCCCTACGACGGCGCGCGTTCCATCCGCCTGCTGCTGGAGGAGCTGCGCTCCGTCCTCGGCTGGGATCCGCTCGTCGAGGACGGCCATCTCATCGGCCTGCGGGGCGCCAACTGCGGCAAGGGGTGCATCACGCTGGAGCCGGCCGGCCAGTTCGAGCTCTCCGGTGCGCCGCTGGAAACCATTCATGAAACCCACGCCGAAATGGCCGAGCACATGGAGCTGTTGCACCGCGTCGCCGGCGACATGGGCATCGGCTTCCTGGGGCTGGGCGCGGCGCCGGAGTGGACGTTCGCCGAACTGCCGCTGATGCCCAAGCCACGTTACGACATCATGCGCCGCTACATGCCGAGGAAGGGCCGCATGGGGCTGGAGATGATGCACCGCACCGCCACCGTGCAGAGTAACCTCGACTTCGGCTCGGAAGCCGACATGGTGCGGAAGATGCGCGTCGGCCTCGCCCTGCAACCGCTGGTCACCGCCCTGTTCGCCAATTCGCCGTTTCTGGAAGGCCGGCCCAATGGCTATCTCAGCTGGCGTTCCGCCGTCTGGCTGGACACCGACCCCGACCGCACCGGCATGTTGCCCTTCGTCTTCGACGAGGGCTTTGGCTTCGAGGCCTACGTTGACTACGCCCTCGACGTGCCCATGTATTTCGTTCGCCGCGACGGGCGCTACATCGACGCCGCCGGGCAGTCCTTCCGCCACTTCCTGACCGGCCGATTGCCCGCCCTGCCGGGCGAATATCCCACCATCGAGGACTGGGCCGATCACCTCACCACCCTGTTCCCCGAGGTGCGGCTGAAGCGCTTCATCGAGATGCGCGGCGCCGACATGGGCGGCCCGCGCATGGTGCCGGCGCTGTCTGCCTTCTGGGTGGGATTGCTGTATGACGAGGTGGCGCTCGACGCCGCCTACGACCTCGTCCGCCGCTGGTCGGTGAAGGAGCTGCTGGAACTGCGCGAGGAGGTGCCCAAACGGGCCCTGGACGCCGAAATCGCCGGGCGGAGCTTGCGCCAGGTGGCGCGCGAGGTGCTGGCCATCGCCACCGACGGACTGAAGCGCCGCGCCCGCCTCAACGCCAAGGGACAGGACGAGAGCCATTACCTGGAGCCGTTGCTGGAGATCGTCGAAAGCGGCCGCACCCACGCCGAGGAACTGCTGCACCGTTACCGGCACGACTGGCACGAGAACATCGCCCCCGTCTACGAGGTGTGCGTGATGTGATGCCGGATTGCCTGATGCCAGATTGCGTAATGTCTGGCTGGCGAGACTGCCCCGCGCCCCAGCCAAGCCCTTGTTTTTTGAGGTTGGGTAGGGACGGGGCGGTGGGTGGTTCTTTATGCATTCTGATACGAGTGGCTCTCTGTGCCTTCAGGTGTGGGAGGAGAGGAGCGTCCGTCACGCGGTGCGCCGCGCGGCATGAATCTTCACCTTGGGCGCTTCCGCTTCCGCGCCTTCCTGTGCGAGTCCGGCGCATAGGCGGCGCGGATGAAGGGCAGGCTGGTGGCCACGTGTTGTTCGTGGGCATCGAAGGCATCGTGCTTCTTGCCGCACGCCTGCATGATGGCGTGGTAGCGCGCCCGCAGTTTGCGCTTCAATGCCGTGCAGTTGCGCGCCCGCAGCTTCGGCAGGGTCCGGCGTACCTGTTGCAGGCATTTGTCCCAGATGGCGATGTGCCTGGCCTCGTGCGTGCGCAGGCGCCTGTGGAAATGCCGCCAGCGCTTGCGCGCCGCCGCCGACAGCGCGCGCGGATTGCGCACTTTCGGCAGGATCACGATGTAATGCACCCGCGCCTGAAAGCTGCTGATTCGGCAGCCGTTCCTCCCTTGCCGCATCCGCGCGTGATAGCGCGCCTTCATGCTAGAGCGCGCCAGCGCCGGCTTGCCGCCCACGCGCGGGCCAAGACGCCGCATCTGCCGCAACAGGCCGCGTTCGTCATGACCGGAAATGACATATGGCCGCGTGCTGATGCTCTTGCGAACGCCGTTGGCGGCCATGGCAGGCTGTGCCAGCACCGGCGCCAGCAGGCAGGCCGCCACCAGCAGCCGCGCGCGCATCCCGCGCCAGACATGGGTATCTCCGAAAGGTTGGCTCATTCCGGGCGCCTCCGTTTCCGCACGTGCGGAAGCATGTTTCATTCACGCGATGGTGAATATTTTCCCGCGCTTGCATCGCCGCCGCAAGAGGGTAAAACAGCTGGAGCTTGGACGGAATGAACCGGATGCGCCGCGATGACCAGGACGCGCCACCAGGGCAGGGTGAAATTTTTCGACGTGCGGCGGGGCTTCGGATTCATCGTGCCCGACGATGGCGGCGCCGACGTTTTCGTGCATTACACGGCGCTGGTTCGCGCCGGGCTACCCACCCTGCTGCCGGGGCAGCGCCTGAGCTACGAGCTGCATCCCGCCCCGCGCGGCAAGCGCCCACAGGCCGAGTGCCTGCTGCTGTTGCCGGAGGACGCTCAGGCCAATGGCGCGAACGAGTCCGCCATGGCGCCGGGGCCGCACGGCAAGCGCCGGCAGGCGGCGGAATAAGTCGAGGCAACGGCGCCTCAAAGCGGGACTGCACACCATGCCGCTGGAAAACCTCGCCCTCGGGTTTCTCCACCACCTGGACCCGGAACGCGCCCACGAACTGGTCATCCGGGCGCTGCAATACGGCCTGTTCCCACGTCCGCGAACACCGGCCGACGAACGCCTGAACACCTCCTGTTGCGGCCTGTGTTTCGCCAACCCGCTGGGGCTGGCCGCCGGCTTCGACAAGAACGCGAAAGCCCTGCCCGCCCTGTGGCATCTTGGCTTCGGGTTCGTGGAGGTGGGCACCGTCACCCCCCTGGCCCAGCCGGGCAACCCGAAACCGCGCCTGTTTCGCCTGTCCGAGGACGAGGCCATCATCAACCGCATGGGCTTCAATGGCGAGGGCCAGGCCGCCGTGCGCCGGCGCCTCTTGCGTACCCGCGCCCACCCCGGCCGTGGCGTCCTGGGCGTCAACATCGGCGCCAACAAGGACAGCCAAGACCGCCTCGCCGACTATGTCATGGGCGCGCGCTGTTTCGCCGACCTCGCCGATTACCTGGCCGTCAACATCTCATCGCCCAACACCCCGGGCCTGCGCGACCTGCAAGGAGCCGAGGCGCTGCGGCGCCTGCTGGCCGGCGTCGGGGAGGCCCTGCGCGAGAAGAACCGTCCCGACCTGCCCGTGCTGGTGAAGATCGCCCCCGACATGGACGTCCCCGCCCTCGCCGATATCGTCGAGGCGGCGGTGGAAGGCGGCGCGGCGGGGCTGATCGTGTCCAACACCACCATCGCCCGCCCCGACACCCTGAAAGGCCCCCACCGGGCCGAAACCGGCGGCCTGTCGGGCAGGCCCCTGTTCGCGCCATCCACCCGCATGTTGGCGCGCGCCCGCCGGCCGGCGCGCGGGAGG
>JALVRJ010000318.1 GCA_027031305.1 Hyphomicrobiales bacterium
AGTTGCGAAAAAAATGGCAAAGAAGCGCCAATGGCGAAAAATCGCCATTGGCGCTTCTCTTGGCCCTTAAAAATCATGCTATCGGAAGATTGGGAAATCATAATGATTTCAATGATATAAAACGGTACTGAGTAAATTTATCTAGGACAGCCCCATAGGATGATATCGGGCGGCGCCTCGAATGGCTGGAAGAGCGCCGCCCTTTCGTTCGTGGTGCCTACAACCGCCCCGTGGCCATCAGCCACGCCAGGAGGGCAAAGGCGCCGGTGGCCAGCCCCGCCAGCCAGGCCATCCACATCAGCGCCTGTGGCACGCCACTGGAAACGGTTTTCAGCAGGGGTCTGGCGCTCAGCTCGTCGGAATGCAAAAGGCGCTCGCGCTGCACCGCGCGATGCGCGACGAACTTGCGCAGGAATTCGACGAGTTCGTCGAGGTTGTCGGTTTCAAAGATCACCTCGCGGCCCTCGGCCGTGTCCTGCACCAGCCGCCAGTGTTGCTGGTCGGGCGACATGACGACGTAGGAAATGAAATCCAGCCACAGGCGTGGCGTTTCCCCACCGGTCAGCGACAGCTCGATGAAGCCGCGCACTTCCGGCAGGCTCTCGACGAAGGGCGCCAGCTCCTGCTTCACCGCCAGCAGGCGCATCGCCGCCATGTCGCGGGCGCTCAACTGTGCCTCGTGCGAGGCCGCCTGAAGCTCGCGCGCGCGGCGGATCTCCGCCTGCATGACCTCGGCGGGTCCTCCCCGTGGCATCCCCCCTGCCCTGTCATCCCGTTCAGCGGTCAACATCGCCTCCGTTTTCCGGCGTTCCGCGCAAGCCGGAACACACCGTTGCCATGCGCGCATTCCCCCGAGGCTTGTCCATGTGTGGAAATGATACACCACGGAATGCCTCTCAAGGGCAATGCAATCGCCATGCCAGCGTATCCGGGCGAAGGAAGGTGGACGCGCACAGACGGGCATTCCTGAACGCATGGTGAACGATCGTCTCACGCACAGTTCATGCCTTGCGGGCCAGGGTGCAATCCTGCCGATGGCAGTCTCGGCGTGGTGCCCCAGTTGCCGCATCGGTGACAAGGGAGGAACATCGACATGAACAATCCCATCATGCGGCCGCGCAGGCTCCTGCTGTTGGTCATTGGCGCCCTCGTTGGCGTGTTGGCGGGGCTGGCTGGCGCCCAGGCGGGAGCCATCGGCCCGGCGGCGGGCGTATCCGCGCCACGGACGGACACCGCCACGCCAATCGCCAAGGCGGGGTATTATGGCCACCGCCGTTATCGCTACAGGCATTATCGCGTGCGGCGCCATCGCATCGTGCGTCGGGTCTGTCACCGGCACCGTCGGGTCGTCCGCGTCTGGAACCGGCGCCATCACCGCTGGGTGCGTCGGGTCGTGCTCGGCCCGCGCCATTGCCACCTGCGCCGGGTCCGGGGCCGTTGACCACGTAACGACATGCACTCGCAACCGGGAGGAACCCGCCGATGATGTCATCGGCGGGTTTTTTCCGGTCGCCGCAGGGCACCGCCGTTGCCGGCGAGGCTTGAAAGCCATCTCCGAGCCTGCCACATCTGCGCATCATGAAGGACAAGCCCACAGGCGCGGCGCTGATCGCCGAGACCGTCCGTCACCTGCCGGAGCGGCCCGGCGTCTACCGCTATTACGACGATGCCGGCGATCTCCTCTACGTCGGCAAGGCGCGCAACCTGCGTGCCCGCGTGGCCAGCTATGCCCGGCCGACGGGGCATTCCACCCGCATCGCCATGATGATCCGCCAGGTCGCGCGCATCGAGATCACCACCACCGCCACCGAGGCCGAGGCGCTGCTGCTGGAAGCCAACCTCATCAAGAGGCTCAAGCCCCGTTTCAACATCCTGCTGCGCGACGACAAGTCCTTTCCCTACATCCTCATCGCTCATGACCATGCCGCTCCGCGGCTGACGAAGCATCGTGGCGCGCGCCGCCTGCCGGGGAAGTATTTCGGCCCCTTCGCCAATGCCGGGGCGGTGAACCGGGCGATCGCCGCCATGCAGAAGGCCTTCCTGCTGCGCACCTGTTCCGACGCCGTCTACGCCAACCGCTCGCGCCCTTGCCTGCTGCACCAGATCCGTCGTTGCGCCGCGCCCTGCACCGGCGAGGTGAGCCTCGAGGAATACGCCGCGCTGGTGAAGCAGGCCGAGGACTTCCTTTCGGGCCGTTCGAAGAAGGTGCAGGCCGAGCTGACGCATCAGATGCAGGAGGCCGCGCAAAGGCTGGACTACGAACGCGCCGCCGTGCTGCGCGACCGTCTCGCGGCCATGCGCCACGTCACCCAGGGCCAGGGCGTCAACCCGCGCGGCTTCGAATCGGCCGATGTCTTCGCCATCGTCCAGGATGGCGGCCTTAGCTGCATCCAGGCCTTCTTCTTCCGCAACTGGCAGAACTGGGGCAACCGCGCCTATTTTCCCCGCGCCGAGGACGGCCGCCCGCCGCAAGACGTGCTCGCCGCCTTCCTCGCCCAGTTCTATGACGCGCACCCCATTCCGCCGCTCATCCTGCTTTCGCATGAGGTGGCCGAGCGCGACCTGTTGCAGGAGGCGCTGTCCTCCCGCGCCGGGCACCGCGTGCGCATCATCACCCCACAGCGTGGCGAGAAGCGCCAATTCGTGCAAATGGCACTGGACAACGCGCAGGAGACATTGGCGCAGCGGCTGGCGGACACTCGTGCCCAGCGCAAGCTGCTGCAAGGCGTGGCGGATCTCTTCGGCCTGCCGAAACCGCCACTGCGCATCGAGGTCTATGACAATTCCCATCTGATGGGCACCAACCCGGTCAGCGCCATGATCGTGGCCTCGCCCGAGGGCTTCATGCGCGCGCATTATCGCACCTTCAACATGCGCGACGCGAAGGCCGAAAGAGGCGATGACTACGCCATGATGCGCGAGGTCTTGCGGCGACGTTTCGCGCGGCTGAAGGGGAAGGACGGGGGCGCCGGCTCGGACGAATCCTTTCCCAACTGGCCCGACCTGGTGCTCATCGATGGCGGCGCCGGGCAATTGCGCGCCGCCCTGGAGGTGGCCGAGGAGCTGGGCATCAACGGCGTCACCTTCGTCGGCATCGCCAAGGGGCCGGACCGCGACGCCGGCGAGGAGACATTTCATTTCGCCGACGGCCGCACCTACAAGCTTTCCCCGCGCGATCCGGTGCTGTATTACTTGCAGCGGCTGCGCGACGAGGCGCACCGCTTCGCCGTCGGCGCCCAGCGCCGCCGCCGTGGCAAGGCGGCGCGCGCCAGCGCCCTGGATGATATTCCGGGCATCGGTCCGGCGCGCAAGAAGGCCCTGCTGGCGGCCTTCGGCTCACTGCGCGGCGTGGCGCGGGCGGAGGTGGTGGAGCTGGCGACCGTGGAGGGCATTTCCGAGCGGTTGGCGCAACAGATTTATGATCATTTTCATTGATTGGCAATCTTGCCGGTATATTCTTTGCCTTGGCCATGGCATGTGACCTTACAAGGTTGACGCCATGGACGGCAGGGACCTTCAGGGGACGGCGAAAGCGATGAGCACCACGCACGAGGCGGAAATCAGCAAAAGGCAGCCCTCGCGCCTGCCGGTGGCCATGCAGGTGCCCAACTTGCTCACCTATGGCCGCATTCTCGCCGTGCCGCTGGTCGCCGGCGCGCTGTTGTGGAACACCGGTTTTTCCCGCTGGCTGGCCTTCGCCCTGTTCATCGC
>JALVRJ010000319.1 GCA_027031305.1 Hyphomicrobiales bacterium
GCCGGCGCGCCAGTTCACCCACAGGGCGCGGGCCAAGGAGATGGGGTCGATGCCGGGATGATACCAGAAGCGCCGGTCCTCGATGGCGACGATGGCCTGCGTCACGTGTTCCGGCAGGCGGTCGAGCCGTGCCTCGTCGCCGAAGAAGCTGCCGCGCTCCAGCAACAGCGAGCCATCGTCGGCGACCAGCATCATGCCCGGCGTGCGGCCGGGGATCCGGAAGGGATCGGCGTCATCGAGCGAGAGGAAGACATAGGTGAGAAAACCGACGAACGAGACAAGGCCGATGGCCGCGGCCAGCGCCAGCCAGCGCAGCGCTCGCCATGGCGGGCGCGTCCTTTTCGTCTTCGTGCGCCTTGTGCGTCTTTTCGCCATGCGGCTTCAGCGGTTCCGGTGGGGTGAATCGTTGGTGTCTGCATGGGGGCGAAATGTGGCGGGGAGCGGGACGCCGCAGACGGTTGGCGCATTTCCCCCGCCACCGCGCGGAGAAGTCCTCAGGGCGCGTCCGGCGGCAGGCGGCGCGGGGGCGGGCGTGGCGCGTCCGCGTCCGGCGGCTCGGTCTCGCGGATCTCGATGATCTCGGCCTCGATGATGCCGGCGCGCGTGGCGCCACCGGCGCTGGTGCCGCGGCCCGAGGGTGCCGGCAGGGGAGTGAACAGCAGTCTCGCCAGTAGGCGGGCGAGGAGGTGGCGCAGGGACGGGATGAGCAGCAGGAAGCCGACAAGGTCGGTGACGAAGCCGGGAATGAGCAGGAGAATGCCGGCCAGCAGCAACAGGGCGCCGGTGAGCATTTCGGTGAACGGCGCGCGGCCTTCCGCCATGGCCCGTTGCAGGTCCGCCAGTACCAGGAAACCCTGCAACCGCACCAGGAAAATGCCGAGCGCGGCGGTGAACAGGGTGAGGAGGATGGTGGGCAGGGCGCCGATGACATGGCCGACGCGGATGAAGGTGGCGATTTCCACCGCCGGGACGACCACCAGGAAAACCAGGATGAGCAGCGCGATCAGGCGCATGGAACCTCCAATACGAACGACATTGAGCGAGCCGGCGCATGGTAGCACGATGAGATAACGTGCGCACTGTCGCGCCCCATCCGGCAACCATGCTCAGGCAAGAGGGCGGTCCCCATTCGCGTCCTCGCAGCCATCGTCGCCAAGAAGCTCTTCCAGCAGGCTGGCGGCCAGGGCCAGCCTGGCCAGCGAGAACGGCCCTGAGAGCACCTCGTCAAGCATCGGCTCGAGGCGCGCAAGGCGCGCCGCGTTTTCCGCCAGCCAGGCTTGCAGCGCGCTGGCGGCATCGTTGGCGCCGAGCGCGCACACGCGCGCGGTGAGCGCCATGTGCAGCTCGCCGAAACGGTCGACGAGGCGCCGCGCCGCCAGCCGTGATTCGTGATCGGGCAGTTCCAGCCGCCGCGCCGCCATGATGACGGCACTCAGGCGCAGCTTCTGGCCGGCCAGGAAATAGACGCGGGCGATGCGCTCGGGAGGCGCTTGCGTGCGCGTTCGCACCCGCGCCATCTCCAACCCGCGCAGCATGTATGGCAGGCGCGCCAGGGCGCGGGCCAGCGTCCTCGGCGCGCCGATGTCGCGATAGGCCTGTTCGCGCAGGCGCAGACGCCTTTTCGCGTGGCTGGTGGCGACGCGCCCCAGATGCGCGGCCAGCCACTTAACGAAGGGGCGATAGCCTGCCAGCAAGGTGTCGATGTCCCCGGTCAGGGCATCGTGACGCAACAACCAGGCGGTGGCGCGGCGCAAGACGCGCTGCACGTCCAGATACAGACGCAACTGGTCCGGCCCGCGCACGTGTCCTTGCAGGCGGTCGATGGCCTGCATCAGTCCCTCCACGTCCAGCAGGGAACGGGCCAGCGCCCAGGCGCGGGCGATGTCGGCGACGTCGCGCCCCGTTTCCTCGGCCAGCCAGACAACAAGGGCGGGGCCGCCCTCGTTGATCATGGCGTTGCCGACACGGTTGGCGATGATTTCACGGCGCAGGCGATGGCCGCGGATCTCATCGGCGAACCGTTCGCGCATGGCGGGCGGGAAGTAGGTCAGCAGCATGGTTTCGAAATGCGCGTCGTCCACCACGTCGCAAGCCAGAAGGTCGTCGAAAAGCACGATCTTGGCCCATGACATGAGCACGGCGATCTCCGGACGGGTGAGGCCGGCGCCGGCGCGCAGGCGCGCGCGCAGCTCCTCGTCGGTGGGCAGGGCCTCCACCGCGCGGTTGAGCGCGCCGCGCCGCTCGAGCGTGCGCATCAGGTGCAGCAGTTCCTCCGTTTCCTCCGCGCCCTGCGCCGCGCTCATGGATATGCACAGGTGCTGGCGCAGATTGTTGGCCAATACCAGCCGCGTGACGGCCTTCTCCATCTTCTTCAGCAGCCCGTCGCGGGCCGGCCTGTCGAGGTGGCCGGCGCGTTCGGCGGCGGAGAGCGCGATCTTGATGTTGACCTCGAGGTCGGAGCAGTTGACGCCGCCGGAGTTGTCGATGGCGTCCATGTTCACCCGGCCACCCGCGAGCGCGTAGGCGATGCGCGCGCGCTGCGTCATGCCCAGGTTGGCGCCCTCGCCCACCACCTTCACCCTCAACTCATCGGCGGTGACGCGAATGGCGTCGTTGGCCGGGTCGCCGACGTCGGAATCGCGCTCGGCGGTGGCGCGCACGAAGGTGCCGATGCCGCCGAACCACAGCAGGTCGGCCGGCATTTTCAGAATGGCGCGAATGAGCTCGTCGGGGGTGAGCGCGTCGGCCTGCACGTTCAGCAGGTGTTTCATCTGCGGGGAGAGGGGGATGGATTTCGCCTTGCGGGAAAAGACGCCGCCGCCGGGGGAGATTTTCGTTCGATCATAGTCCTGCCAGCTGGAGCCGGGCAGGCGGAAGAGGCGCTTGCGCTCGGCGTGGGCCGTGGCCGGGTCGGGGTCGGGGTCGATGAAGATGTCGCGGTGGTCGAAGGCCGCCAGCAGGCGGATGTTGGGCTGGATCAACATGCCGTTGCCGAAGACGTCGCCGGACATGTCGCCAATGCCGATGACGGAAATGGACGTGTCGTCGACATCGACGCCCATCTCCAGGAAATGGCGGCGCACGCACACCCAGGCGCCACGCGCGGTGATGCCCATCTTCTTGTGGTCGTATCCGGCCGAGCCGCCGGAGGCGAAGGCATCGTCGAGCCAGTAGCCACGGCGCCGTGCCAGGGCGTTGGCAAGGTCGGAGAAGGTGGCCGTGCCCTTGTCGGCGGCAACGACGAAATAGGGGTCGTCGCCATCCAGCCGCACGACGCGCTCGGGTGGAACGATCGTGCCGTCCTCGGCGATGTCATCGGTGATGTCCAGCACCGTGCCGATGAAGCGGGCATAGGCGCGCGCACCCTCCTCGCGCAGGGCGTCGCGCCCGGCCGGCGGGCGGCGCAGCACGAAACCGCCCTTGGCCCCCACCGGCACGATGACGGCGTTCTTTATTGTCTGCGCCTTCATCAGGCCGAGGATTTCGGTGCGGAAGTCCTGCTGGCGGTCGGAGAAGCGGATGCCGCCGCGGGCGATGGGCCCGCCGCGCAAGTGCACGGCCTCCAGCGCCGGGTCGTGAACGAACACCTCCGCCCACGGGCGCGGGGCGGGGATGAAGTCGACATCCTCGCCGCGCAACTTGAAGAGCAGCGGCCGGGCATCGCCCTCGGCCAGTTGCGGAGACTGCCAGAA
>JALVRJ010000320.1 GCA_027031305.1 Hyphomicrobiales bacterium
CTTTATGCATTCTGGTATGAGAAGCATCCCATCCTACTTCCACAAGCTCGCCGCCAATGCCACCAGCGCCCCGGCGGCCAGCCACAGGGGCAGCCACACGCGCCAGTCGCTCTGGTCCGGTCGCGCCGCTTCCGGCGCCTTGCCCTCGGCCCGCGCGCGCGAAGTTTCCAGCTCCTTCCTGCGCTGCTCCGCCGCCAGCCGACGGGTGGCATCCGCCGCGCTTTCCAGCAACTCCGGCAACCGCGCCAGCGCCCGCCCCGTTTGCGTCATCGCCTGCTCGGCCCGGCCCACCGGCCCCAAGTGCCGCCGGATCCACTCCGTCACCACCGGTTCCGCTGCCGCCCACACGTCCAGTTTCGGATTCAAGGCGCGCCCCACGCCCTCCACCGTCACCATGGTCTTCTGCATCATCAACAACTGCGGCTGCGTCGCCATGTCGAAGCGCTCGGTGGTGCGGAACAACCTGCCCAGCAGCTCGCCCATGGACACTTCCTCCGCCGGGCGGCCCAGCACCGGCTCGCCGATGGCCCGCAAGGCTTGTGCGAACTCGTCCATGTTCTGGTGCGGCGGCACGTAGCCGGCCTCGAAGTGAACCTCGGCATTGCGCTTGTAGTCGTGCTTGATGAAGCAATAGAGAATTTCCGCCCACACGCGCCGCTCATAGGGCGAAAGCCGGCCCGTGATGCCGAAGTCCACCAGCACCAGCCGCCCCTCGGCATCGACGAACAGGTTGCCCGGATGCATGTCGGCATGAAAGAAGCCATCACGCAAAAGCTGCTTGAGAAAGGTCTGGACCAGCACATCGGCCAGCTGCTCCGGATCGTGTCCAGCCCGCCGCAGGGCCGCCACGTCGGCCAGTGGCGCGCCGTCCACCCACTCGGTGGTCAGCACGCGCTCCGAGGTGCGCTCCCAGTCCACTCGTGGAATGTGCACCTCCTTATCCTCGCGCATGTTCTCCGCCATTTCCGACATGGCGGCGGCCTCCATGCGCAGGTCCATCTCCAGCCGAACGGAATGGGCCAGCGTGTCCACCACCTCCACCGGCTTCAGCCGCCGGGTCGCGGGCAGGAAGCGCTCGGCCATGCGCGCAGCGAAGTAGAAACTCTCCAGATCTTGCTGAAACCGCTTCTGCACACCCGGGCGCAGCACTTTCACCGCCACCATGCGGCCATCGGGCGTGCGCGCCTTGTGCACCTGGGCGATGGAGGCCGCCGCCACCGGCGGGCCCAGTTCGGCGAACAGCTCGTTCACCGGCCTTCCCAGCGATTGCGCGATCTGCTCCTCGGCCTCGGCTTGCGAAAAGGGCGGCAGCCTGTCCTGCAATTCGGCCAGCTGTTCCGCCCGCTCGAAGCCGACAATGTCGGGTCGAGTGGCCAGGAACTGCCCCAGCTTGATCCAGCTCGGCCCGAGCTGCGCCAGCGCTTCCGACACGGCGGAAAGCGACGTGGTGCCCTCCGCCTCCTTTGGCTTCGGCCCCGCCCCCAGCAGTTTCACGCCAAGGCGTGCCGGCAATGGTGCGTCGCGCAATTGTTCCGCCGAGATCAGCCCGCCATGCCGCGCCAGCACCCTGGCGGCGCGGGAAAGCCGAACCACATGCACCAGCGTGCGCACCATGGGAATAGCAACCTCCGGGCAAGGCCCGCCGAAACATCACCGCCCGGCGGAAGAAAAGCACAAGACGACGAACACGCCAGAAGGGTTTTGCGCCAAAAACCCTTCTCCGGCAAGGGCATGGATCAAGAAGCGAGGGCGGACGTCAACGCCTGCGCACGCCGCATGTCCGACGCCGGTCGCCCGCATCGCCTCGCCCACATCGGCGCGCAGCCAAAGGTTCAGGCAAGCTTCTGAAGCTCTTCCAGAATCAGGTCGCCCATCTCGGCGGTGGAGATGACCTTCGCCCCCTCCCGCGCGATGTCGGCCGTGGCCACGTTCAGCGCCAGCGCGTTGGCGATGGCCTCTTCCACCTTGTCCGCCCACTCACCCATGTCGAACGAGTAGCGCAGCATCATGGCCAGGGAGGCGATCATGGCAATGGGGTTGGCCTTGCCCTGCCCGGCGATGTCCGGCGCCGAGCCATGCACCGGCTCGTACATGGCGCGCCGCCGGCCGGTTTCGGGGTCGGCCGCCCCCAGCGAGGCCGAGGGCAACATGCCCAGCGAGCCGGTGAGCATCGCCGCCACGTCGGAAAGAATGTCGCCAAACAGGTTGTCCGTCACGATCACGTCGAATTGCTTCGGCTGACGCACCAGCTGCATGGCGCAGTTGTCGGCGAGAATGTGTTGCAGCTCCACGTCGGAATATTCGGCGTCGTGCACCCGGCGCACCACCTCGTCCCACAGCACGCCCGTCTTCATCACGTTCTTCTTGTCCGACGAATGCACCAGATTCCGCCGCGTGCGCGCCAGATCGAAAGCCACCTTGGCGATGCGCTCGATCTCGTGCTCGAAGTAGAGCTGGCTGTCCACCGCGCGCTTCTCGCCCGATTCCAGCGTGACGATCTCCTTCGGCTGGCCGAAATAGACCCCGCCGGTGAGCTCGCGCACGATGAGGATGTCCAGCCCCTCCACCAGCTCGCGCTTGAGCGAGGAGGCGTCGGCCAGCGCCGGGTAGCAGATGGCGGGGCGCAGGTTGGCGAACAGGCCCAGATCCTTGCGCAGGCGGAGCAATCCCGCCTCCGGCCGCGCCTCATAGGGCACATCGTCCCATTGCGGCCCGCCCACGGCGCCGAACAGCACCGCATCCGCCGCCAGCGCCTTGCCCATGTCCTCTTCCGAGATGGCCACGCCATGCGCGTCGTATGCCGCGCCGCCCACCAGCCCCTCTTCCATCTCGAAACGGGCGATGCCTTCGGCATTCATCCAGTCGAGGATCTTCCTCGCCTCGTCCATGATCTCCGGGCCGATGCCGTCACCGGGCAGCAGCAGCACGCGATAGGTGGCCATGTCCCCTGTCCCCTTACATGATGTCCGTCATTCCGCCCCTATCCGTCATTCCGGCGAAAGCCGGAATCTCGTTTGGCAAACTCAAGAGTCTGCGGCCCGAGACCCCGGCTTTCGCCGGAATGACGGCGTTACAACCACGGAAAGCGTTCCGCGTAGTCCTTCTCGAAGGCCTCGATCTTCTCCAGCTTCTGAAGCGTCAGGCCGATGTCGTCCAGCCCTTCCAGCAGGCAGTGCTTGCGGAACGGGTCGATGTCGAAATGAAACACCGAGTCATCCGGCGCCTGCACCTCCTGCGCCTCCAGGTCGACGACGAACGCCGCGCCGGGCTTGTCCATGGCCACCTTCATCAGGTGGCGAACGTCTTCCCGCGGCAGGCAGATGGGCAGGATGCCGTTCTGGAAGCAGTTGTTGTAGAAGATATCGGCGAAGCTCGGCGCGATGATGACCCTGATGCCGAAGCCCTTCAGCGCCCACGGTGCGTGCTCGCGCGAGGAACCACAGCCGAAATTCTCGTCCGCGATCAGGATGGAAGCGTCACGGTATTCCTCGCGGTTGAGCACGAACTCCGGATTCTCGTTGCCGTCCTCGTTGTAGCGCATTTCGTGGAACAACGACTTGCCAAGCCCTGAGCGCCTGATGGTCTTCAGGAACTGCTTGGGGATGATCATGTCGGTATCGACATTGGTCAGCGGCAGCGGCGCCGCGATGCCTTCCACGCGGGTGAACTTTTCCATGACGGG
>JALVRJ010000321.1 GCA_027031305.1 Hyphomicrobiales bacterium
CCGCGCAAGACATGACCGGCCGCCGGCATCAACATGGTGGGCAGCGACAGGATGTTACCCTTGCCTTGCCCGTCCGCCTTGGCGGCTCCGTCCTCCGCCCGGATGCCATCTTCCTTCGAGACTCCTTGTCGAGAGGTGGACGGTGGCGGGATGATGGCGTGGGCGGCCTTGCGGATTTCACGAACATGGGCGGGCAGGGCCATGAGCGGATGGACATGCAGCCGCAAGGAGCCGCAAAGGCCCTCGAGGTCGCGCAGCATGGTGGCGTGCAGACGCTCCATGCGTTCCCGCGCGCCGGGCAGGAAATGCCACAGTCGCGGGCGCATGTGCAGGGCAAGCTCGACGTGGCGCCAGCGTGGCGCGTGGCGGCAAACGCACTCCGCCGCCCATGCGAAGCGGATGTGTTGGTGCCAGGGGGCCAGGGCGCGGAGGATATTGTCGGACAGTTCCGGCGACACGGGACGCAGGCGGGTTCTTTCCGGCACCTGTCGACGTTCCTGCAGGGCGCGGTGGTGGAGCGCGCGCATTCGGGTCAGCTCGTTGCGCAGGCGCGGGGTGTCGTGTTCGCGGCCCGGGCCTTCGAGCCAGCGTTGCGTTTCATCCGCCGCGCGCAACAACAGGGCAGGCTCCCGTTCCGCCGCCCGCAGGAGGTCGGTCACGGCGCGCGCGTCGCCCTGCGACAGGCGCAGCCGGGCGCGCAGGAACAGGGCCAGAGGTGGCAGTTCCTCCTCGTTTTCCCCAGTGTCGGCCGGGGGAAGGGCTTCATCGAGGATTTGCCGCGCCTGTTCCAGGCGGCCGGCCGAGATCAGTTCATCGACATGGCGCAGGGTGCGCCATGGAAACCCTTCCTGGCGCACGTAATCGATGGCTACGGTCATCATTACCCCCACTCACGCCTTTGCCGTTGTCGTTCGCACACATTTGCCAGAATGCATGAAGAACCATCCATCACCCACGTCCCGGCCCAATTCCCAAGTCTTGAGAAGCGGGGCTCCCGGCGGGAGTGCGGAGTGGCTTGCAACGGCCAGCCCTAACCCACGGCAATGTTACAACCGGAGCTTCAATGGCGGGTGAAGGGACATGGTTAGCGGTTGGTTACGCGCCTGGGCGCGTCCTGGCGCGGGGTGGTGAAATCGTGAAGCGCCAATGGCTGGCCGCGCTTGCGGATGCGGCGGGCGGACTGGGCATCGCCGGCCCATGGCATGACGCGAACGGTCAAGGTGAATCGTTGCAGATGGCCGATCTCTTCGGCAATCGTCTGGGCCAGGGCCATGCATTTTTCCGCGCCATTGAAGCTCCCGAGCCAGTAACCGGGCCGCGTGTGCACCAGCACTTCGAGGTGGCGCCAGGCAGGGACGGATCGCAGCCGGCGCTCGGCGACGTGCACGGCGCGAATGGCATCATCGTGTCGCGCCAGCCGTGCCACGATCCACGCTTGTTCGGCGGGGGAAAGGCGTGGTGGACGCAGCATGGCCGACGCCGGCCCGGCTTGCAGCTCCTCGCTGGCCCGTTCGTGCATCTCGCGCAGGCGCCCGAGCTCGTGGCGCAGTCGGGGCGTGTCGTGCGCCGCGCCGGGACCGTCCAGCCAGGTGCCGATCTCTTCCGCCGCCATGAGTGCCACATCGGGGAAATGGGCCGCCGCCTCCAGCAGATCGTGGCCGCCGCGGGCATCGTTCAGTCCGAGGCGAGCCACCCCGCGCAGGGCCAGCGCCAGAGGTGGCAGTCCGCGCGGCAGGCGTTCCTCCAGGTCGTTGAGCAGCGCCAGGGCCTGTCGGGGCCGGCCCAGTCTCAGCAGGAGACGGGCCATGGCGCTGGCGTCCTCGGGGCCGGGGTGGTGTCCGCGTAGGCGTTCCCGCAGCTCCTTCAACGCCTGTTCGGCAAGGCGCCGCTCTTCGGAAGAGAGTTCCAGAACTTCCTCCAGTTGCGCTTCGACGATCTGTGACAGGGCACGTTCCAGCCGTTCGGCGTTCGGTGCCAGCAGTGTGTCGAGCGCCGATGTTCGCGGCAGGGGTGGCAGGGTGGCGGTGGCCGGGTTGACGCCCAGCGCGGCAAGGCGGTCGGCCAGGGCGGGATGGGTATCGTCATCGTCGGCCTGGGCGCGCAGGGCGCGGGCAAGCCAGGTCGTCGCCTTTCTTTCGTGTTCGGGAGCACGCAGGCGGGTGCGGAACAGCTGAAACAGCGGCCTTTCGGGCAGATGGCCTTGCACCAATGCCTGGTGTGCCTGGCGCATGACCTCGTTCCAGGCGGCCGCGTGGGCTTCCATGACGCACAGGGCGCGGGCAACGGTGGTTTGGCCGGCAATGGCCGCGGCGGCGGCATCGGCGGCGAACTCCTCGCGGCGGGAAAAGGCGAGCGCCCGGCGTTGCAGGGCCGGAACATACCAGGCGTAAAAACGCCCGGCGAGATAGCCGGCGAGGCCCGCGCCCGCCAGCATTTCACGCGCCAGTTCCGCCTGTGCCAGCGCGCGCCAGATGAACAGGCTGGTGCGGGTGTGGCGGCCGGAAACGTGGCCCATTTCGTGGGCCAATACGGCACGCAGTTCATCCCTGCCCAGGGTCAGCATGAAGGGCAGGCCCACGTGAATTTCCAGTGGTCCGCCGAGAAGCGGCAAGCGTGCCGGGCGCTGGGCGGCGGCGGCGTTGAAATCGGCGGTGAGCCTGAGCGTTTCGATGCGCGGCGTGCGCAGCTTTTCCGCCAGCTCGTCGACGAGGCGCCATAGCGCGGGCGCGTCCTCGCGGGCGAGGGTGACGTGGGCGTCTTCCTCAGGGCGCAGCTTGAGCAGCCTCCAGGCCAGGGCGAGGCCCATCCAGGCCAGCATGACGCCGGCGATGAGCTGCGAGGGGTGGCCGGAATGGTGGGAGAATACCCGCCACAACAACCATGCGCCGGCGGCGAGGCTGGCGGTGCTCAGCACGGTGATGAACGCCGGCCCCAGCAGGGCAAACAACAGCAGGCGGCGTTGCTCGCCGGGCGGAATGGTGCCGATGCCGGTGTTGGTGGTGTCGTCTTGCCGTGCCTGGTGGACGTGGTGCATGTCCGATGGCCTCGCGGAAAGAAGCGTAATTTCCGCGAGTTTGGCAAAAAACCGGAAATGGCGGGTAAACGGGCGAAGCGTCAGCCGCGCCGGCGGCGCCCCCCGCGGCGTCGTCCGCCACGCCCACCACGTCCGCCACGTCCGGCGCCGTCGTCATCGCCGCCTTGATGGTGGCCGTGGGCACACTTGTGGCCGCCTTCCTGTTGCAGCGGGCCCAGCTTCTCCACCACCTGTTCCACGGTTGGGCGTGGGCCGGGCTCATAGCCCTGGAGCGCGCGGTGCATGGCGGCCACGTGTTCGAAGGTGTTTCCGCAGCAGCCGCCGACGATGCGGGCGCCGGCGTCGCGGGCCATTCGGGCGTAGGTGCCGGCCATGTCGACGGTGCCGGAATAGACGATATCGCCATCGACGAACTCGGGCACGCCGGCGTTGGCCTTGGCGACGACGATGGCGTCCGGGGCGGCCGCGGTCATTTCCAGCGTGGAAACGAGCAGGTCCGGCGCGCCGGTGCCGCAATTGGCACCGAAGGCGAACAGCTCGTGCTGGTGGGCAAAGGCGGCCAGCTCGGCGGGCTTGACGCCCATCATGGTGCGCCCGGCGGTGTCGAAGCTCATGGTGACCACCACCGGCAGG
>JALVRJ010000322.1:0-2827 GCA_027031305.1 Hyphomicrobiales bacterium
TTCAAAAAACAAAGAAGAAACAGGAGCTGTAAAAATAATTCCCGACACAAGAATGAAAATAAAAGAAGTAACAAAGAAAGAGCTCAAAGATATTATAGAGGGAGATAAATAAAATGAAAAGAATAGCGCATATACCACAAAAATAGGCAAAATTGCACCCAGAAAAACTCTCCGAATCCGATAAATCATGCCCCTCTCTCGATATATGCCTTTCCTGATTTGTCATATTACCACAGACAGTATCCCGGACAAGAGGAGCTTCACCGCGCAACTCCGCCGAAAAATAGGTATGAATTGAAAAAGCGCCAAGAAATCAAGAATCAAGTCCCACCAGCTTCAAGAACTCCTCCTCGCTGATGATCCTTATTCCCAGTTCCTGCGCCTTCTTCAGCTTCGAGCCGGCGCCTGGACCGGCCACCACCAGGTCGGTCTTGCGCGATACGGAATTGGCCGCGTGTCCGCCCAGCCGCTCCACCAGGTCCTTGGCCTCGTCCCGCGTCATGTGCTCCAGCCTGCCGGTGAACACCACCGTCTTGCCCGCCAGCGGGCTTTGCTCCGCCGGCACTTCCTCCGGCTCCACCGTGACTTCTTCCAGCAACTGGTTGATGACCTGCCAGTTATGCTCCTCGTTGAAGAAGTTGTGCAACGCCTCCACCACCACCGGACCAAGCCCGTCGATGCTGTCGATTTCCTGCGCCGCCTCCGATTCCCGATCGCGTGCGATCTCGCGCATGGCCGCCAGGAAGGCCTCGATGGTGCGATAATGCCGCGCCAGCAGGCGCGAGGTCACCTCGCCCACGTGGCGAATGCCCAGCGCGTAGATGAACCGGTCAAGCGCGATGCGCCGCCGCGCATTGATGGCGCGGAACAGGTTCTCGATCTTCTTCTCGCCCCAGCCCTCCAGGCAGTGGATGCAGATCTCGCCCTTCTTCTCGCGTTCTTCCAGCGTGAAGATGTCCGCCGGTGTGCGGATGAACTTGTGGTCGAAGAACTGCTCGATGGCCTTCTCGCCCAGCCCCTCGATGTCAAACGCGCGCTTCGAGACGAAATGCTTCAGCCGCTCCACCACTTGCGCCGGGCAATACAGCCCGCCGGTGCAGCGACGCACCGCGTCCAACCGCCCCGTGCGCGGGTTGAACTCGCGCACCGCCTTCGAGCCGCACACCGGGCAGCGCGTCGGGAACTGATAGGGCTTGGCGTCCGGCGGCCGCTTCTCCAGAATCACATCGACGATCTGCGGGATCACGTCGCCGGCGCGCTCCACCACCACCGTGTCGCCGATACGGATATCCTTCCCGCCGCGGATGGGCCGCCCGTCCGCCCCGATGCCCTTGATGTAGTCCTCGTTGTGCAGCGACACGCGCGAAACGATGACGCCGCCGATGTTCACCGGCTCGAGGATGCCCACGGGCGTGAGCGCTCCGGTGCGCCCGACGTGGATCTGGATGTCCTCCAGAACCGTGATGCCCCGGTGCGCCGGGAACTTGTGGGCGATGGCCCAGCGCGGGGCCCGCTGCACGAAGCCCAGCCGTTCCTGCCAGTCGAAGCGGTTGACCTTGTAGACCACCCCGTCGATGTCGAAGTCCAGGTCCGGCCGCCGCTCCAGCATCCGCGCGTGATAGTCCAGCAGCGCCGGGATGGAATCGTGCAACTCGATGAGATCGCTCACCGGCACCCCCCAGCGCCGGCAATAATCGTAGAACTCCGCCTGCGTTTTCGCCGGCATCGAGGAAACCTCGCCGAACCCCCAGCAATAGAAGCGCAGGTTGCGCTCGGCCGTGACCTTCGGGTCGAGCTGGCGCAGCGAGCCAGCCGCCGCGTTGCGCGGGTTGGCGAAGGGCTTCTGCCCCTTTTTCTGCTGCTCCTCGTTCAGCTTCATGAACGAGGAGATGGGCATGTAAACCTCGCCGCGGATCTCCAGCACCTCCGGGATGTCCGGCCCGTGCAGGCGCTGCGGGATGTCGCGGATGGTGCGCGCGTTGGCGGTCACGTCCTCGCCCTCGTAACCATTGCCGCGGGTGGCCGCCAGAACCAGCGCGCCATGCTCGTAACGCAGGCTGCACGACAGCCCGTCGAACTTCGGCTCCGCCGTGCACCGGATCACCTCGTCTTCCGACAGCCCCAGGAACCGCCGCACCCGCCTGTCCCACTCGTAAACCTCTTCATCGGAAAAGGCGTCCTTCAGCGACAGCATCGGCACCGCGTGCCGCACCTTGCGGAAACCCTCCGCCGGCGGCGCGCCCACCCGCCGCGAGGGCGAATCGGGGCGGATGAGATCGGGAAAACGCGCCTCGATGGCCTCGTTGCGTCGCCTGAGCGCGTCGTATTCGGCATCCGTGATGACCGGCGCGTTCTCGACGTAGTAGTGATAGTCGTGCTCGGCGATTTCCTTCGCCAGTCGCTCCAGCTCGATGGCCGCCTCCTCGCGGGTCAGCTCTTCCACCGGCTTGCGGCGCAATGCGTCATAGTCGAGAACGCCCATGCCCTTGCTCCCTCATCCACTGTCATCCACCATCCGCCGCCGCGCCGGCCTGTTCCAGCAGCCGCGCCGCCTGCGCGCGCGCCTCTTCGGTGATATCGTGCGCCGAAAGCATTCTTGCAATCTCCTCGCGCCGACTGGCCGCATCCAGCGGCATCACCACGGTGTGAGTGGCCGCCTCGCCATTGTCCTCGCGCACTTCCTTGGCGATGCGGAACTGCGCGTCGGCCCGCGCCGCCACCTGCGGCGAGTGCGTCACCGCCAGCACCTGCAAGCCGGAATCCGCCAGCCGTTTCAGCCGCTCGCCCAGCGCCGCGGCCACCGCCCCGCCCACGCCGGTGTCAATCT
>JALVRJ010000322.1:2859-3604 GCA_027031305.1 Hyphomicrobiales bacterium
CCCGCGCCGCCAGCACCACCTTCAGCGCCAGCATGAACCGCGAAAGCTCGCCACCGGAGGCGATCTTCGCCAGCGGCCCCGCCGGCTGGCCGGGATTGGTCGCCACCATGAACTCCACCCGATCCATGCCCTCCGGCCCGGCCAGCTCCTCGTCGCTATCCACCACCACCTCGAAACGTGCCTGTTCCAGTTTCAGCGGCGGCAATTCGGCCATCACCCTCGCCGCCAGCTCCTTCGCCGCCACGCGCCGCGCCCCTGACAACTCTCCCGCCGCCTTCAGCCAGGCCGCGCGAGCCCCCGCCTCGGCCTCCTCCAGCTTCGCGATCTCCGCTCCGCCCTCGGCCAGCGCCGCCAGCTTGCCCGCCAGTTCTTCGTGCAATTTGGGCAGGTCGTCCACCTGCACCCGGTGCTTGCGCGCTATCTCGCGCAGCGCGAACAGCCGCTCCTCCACCCGCTCCAGCTCCGCCGGATCGAACTCCAGCGCCGCCGAGGCATCGTCCAGCAACCGCTCCGCTTCCGCCAGTTCCACCAGCACCCGGTCGAAGGCCTCGCACACCTCGTCCAGCAGCCCCCCCGCCTGATCGCGCTGACGCTCGAGGCGGCGCAAGGCCCCGGAAATGCGCCCCGCCACCGGTGAGCCGGCCTCGTAAAGCGCCGCGCGCATGTTGGAAATGGCGTCGGCAAACGGCTCCGCGTGCATCATCTGCGCGCGGCGGCTGGCCAGCTCCTCTTCCTCGCCCGGTTG
>JALVRJ010000323.1 GCA_027031305.1 Hyphomicrobiales bacterium
GAAGGTGATTTTCTCCACCCACTGCCACAACGACTTGGGCCTGGCGGTTGCGAACTCGCTGGCCGGTGTGAAGGCGGGCGCGCGGCAGATCGAGTGCACCATCAACGGCATCGGCGAGCGCGCGGGCAACGCCGCGCTGGAAGAGGTCGTCATGGCCATGAAGGTGCGCAACGACATCTACCCCTTCACCACCGGCATCGACACGCGCCTGCTGACCCGCGCCTCGAAGCTGGTGAGCGCGGTTACCGGCTTCCCCGTCCAGTACAACAAGGCCATCGTGGGGCGGAACGCCTTCGCGCACGAATCGGGCATTCACCAGGACGGTGTGCTGAAGCACACCCAGACCTACGAGATCATGAAGCCGGAGGATGTGGGCGCGGGCAAGAGCGCGCTGGTGATGGGCAAGCACTCGGGCCGCCACGCCTTCCGCGAGAAGCTCAAGGAGCTGGGCTACGAGCTTTCCGACAACGCCTTCGAGGATGCGTTCCAGCGCTTCAAGGAGCTGGCCGATCGCAAGAAGCACGTGTTCGACGAGGACATCGAGGCGCTGGTGGACGAGAACATCGCCACCGCCACCGACCGCCGCAAGGTGGTGGCGCTGACCGTGATCGCCGGCACCATGGGCCCGCAGACGGCCACGCTCACCGTGGACGAGGAAGGTGCGCACCGCACGGTGCAGGCGGCGGGCAACGGCCCGGTGGACGCCACTTTCAACGCCATCAAGCAGGCCTTTCCGCATGACGCCAAACTGGTGCTCTACCAGGTGCACGCGGTCACCGAAGGCACCGACGCGCAGGCGGAAGTGACGGTGCAGCTGCGCGACGAGCAGGCGGGCTTCACCACCACCGGCCGCGCCGCCGACCCGGACACGCTGGTGGCCTCGGCCAAAGCCTACCTAGCCTCGCTGAACCGGCTTCAAGCGCGCAAGCAGCGTGTCACCGGCGGCAAGGTGAGCGTGGAAGAGCTTTCCGACGAGGCGCGCCGCTCCGGGCCGTGAGGCTGCGCCGCGCGGGGCCGAACAGCCGACAAGACGCGAGAGCGGGCGGCGCACGGCGCGCCGCCCGTTTTTTCGTGCGCCCCTGCTCCTGCCTGGCGCACATGCTATCTTCCGACCAGATGACTGAACGGAGACATGAGATGCATTTGCCACGGGCCGCCCTTCTCACGCTGATGCTGGTTTTTCCCGATGTGGCGTTTTCCCCTTCGCTTGCCCATGCTGCGCCGAAGCACGGGCTTTCGGCTTTCGGCGATTTGAAATACCCGGCCGGGTTCAAGCATTTCGACTACGTGAACCCGGCCGCGCCGAAGGGCGGGCGCATGGTCACGGTGGGCACTTCCGGATTGCGCAGTTTCGACTCGCTCAATCCCTTCATCCTGAAGGGCGATGCGGCGGACGGGCTGGAGATGACCTTCGATTCGCTCATGACCCGCGCCTTCGACGAACCCGATGCCGTCTATGGGCTCATCGCCGAATGGGCGGACGTGGCGGAGAGTGGCAAATCGGTCACTTTCGGCCTGCGCAAGACCGCGCGCTTCGCCGACGGCTCGCCAATCACGGCCGAAGACGTGTGCCATACCTTCACCCTGTTCAAGGAAAAGGCGCATCCCAGTTACCGCATTTCCTTGCGCGACGTGGAGAAATGCGAAGTGCTGGGGCCGCACCGCGTGCGCTACACCTTCAGGGGCGAGAACGTGCGCGACCTGCCGCGCGTGGTGGCGACGCTGCCGGTGCTGTCGAAAAAGTTCTTCCAGCGGCACGATTTCGGCAAGTCCGGCCTTACGCCCATCCTCGGCTCCGGGCCGTATCGCATCAAGAAGTTCAAGGCGGGCAGCTTCATCACCTACGAGCGGCGAAAGGACTACTGGGCGAAGGACCTGTCCGTGAACGTGGGACGGTGGAATTTCGACGAGATCAAGTTCCTCTACTTCCGCGACCACACCGCCGAGCTGGAGGCGCTGAAGGCCGGTGCGCTGGACTTGCGCGAGGAATTCGTTTCGCGCAACTGGGCCACGGCCTACGACATCGCGGCGGTGCGCGAAGGCCGGTTGATCAAGGGCGTGCTGCCCGATGAGCGCCCCTCCGGCGCGCAGGGGTTCTTTCTCAACATGCGCCGGGCGAAGTTCGCCCATCCGAAAACGCGGTTGGCGCTGAACTACGCCTTCGACTTCGAATGGACGAACGCAAAGTTGTTCTACGGGCTGTATCGGCGCACCGAATCGGTGTTCGAGAACTCGCCGCTGAAGGCCACGGGCAAGCCCTCGTCGGAAGAACTGAAATTGATGGAGCCGCTGCGGGACACGCTGCCGGCCGCGGCCTTTGGCCCGGCCATCACACCGCCGAAGTCCGACGGCTCCGGGCAGGACAGGCGGCTCTTGCGCACCGCCCACCGGCTGCTTCTGCAAGCGGGCTGGAAACGGCGGGGCCAGTGGCTGGTGAACGACAAGGGCGAGCGCTTCACCATCGAATTTCTCATCACCTCGCCGGCCTTCGAGCGCATCATCATCCCCTACATCCGCAACCTGAAACTGCTCGGGATAGACGCCTCCATCCGGCTGGTCGAATCGGCGCAGTTCCAGCGCCGGGTGAAGAGTTTCGACTTCGATATCGTGGCGCAACGATACGTCTTCTCGCTCACCCCCGGCGTGGAGCTGCGCGCCTATTTCGGCTCGCGCGCGGCCAACGTGCAGGGCAGTTTCAACATCGCCGGCGTGGCCAACGCTGGTATCGACGCGCTTATCGAGCATGTGGTGGCGGCAAGATCCCGCGCCGAGCTGACCACCGCCGCCCGCGCGCTGGACAGGTCGTTGCGCGCGCTGCACTTCTGGGTGCCGCACTGGTTCAAGGCCAGCCATACCATCGCCTGGTGGAACAAGTTCGGCCGCCCGAAGGTGAAGCCGAAATACGCCCGCGGCGTGCTGGACACCTGGTGGTTCGACGCGCGCAAGGCCCGCCGGCTGCGCGGAGACTGAGCGGTATTCACGGCCTTCAACCTTGCCTTAAGATCCGCATCCTAGAATGCCCTTGCATCCAAGGGGCATGATCGGGGGATTCGCGATGCAGGGACAGGCGTGCGTGACACGCGGCGACGAGGCCACGTGGCGGGACCAGCGCAGCGAACAGCGCTTCGAGGTGCGCTTCCTGGCGCGGCTGGTCTTCAACTATCAGCTCTCCGCCATCGACATCCGCATCCTGGACATTTCCCGGCATGGCTGTCGGCTGCGGCTGCGCGATCCCATTCCCCTTCCGCGCGCCTTCCTGATTTCCTTTCCCGATATCAGGGTGGAACGCCCGGCCTGGCTGGCCTGGCAGCGCGATGTCCTGGCCGGCGTGCGTTTCCTCGACGAGATGCCGCCCGACTTCATCCGCCTGTTTCCGCCCGGCGTGACGCCCTGATGGAATGCATGGGGGATGAATGACGGATCGGCGAGGCCTTTCCGCTCTTGTCATGCCGGCTTGCACGAAGGCTGACCGGTGCAAACCGCCCCGCGCCCCCACCCAAGCCCTTGTTTTTCATGATTTGGGGGTTGGGCGGGGGCGCGGGGCTTCTGCGTGGTTCTTTATGCATTCTGGTATCATTC
>JALVRJ010000324.1 GCA_027031305.1 Hyphomicrobiales bacterium
CACGAGGGCGGTGGAAATGGCCGTGCTGGGATATGCGGCGAAACGGGCGTGGGATACCGTCCGCAAGGACGGCCTTGCCTCGTTCGCCGTGCGCACGGCCATTTCCACCGCCCTCGTGTTCAGTTTCTTCGAGATCATGCCGCATTATCCGGTCGGCGTCTCCGAGGTGCACTTCATCTTCGGCACCACGCTCTACCTGTTGTTCGGGCTGGCGCCGGCGGCCTTCGGGCTGGCGGCGGGGCTGCTGTTGCAGGGATTGTTCTTCGCGCCCTTCGACCTGCCGCAATACGGCATCAACATCACCACGCTGCTGGCGCCGCTGTTTGCCGTGGACATGCTGGCGCGGCGCATCATTCCGAAGGATACGGCCTATGTCGATCTGAAATATGCACAGGTCCTGCCGCTGTCGGCCATGTTCCAGGCGGGCATCGTCGGCTGGGTGACCTTCTGGGCGCTCTACGGGCAGGGCTTCACGGCGGAGAACCTGCACAACATCGGAAAATTCGACATAGCCTACCTGCTGGTCATCATGGTGGAGCCGCTTGTTGACCTCGCCGTGCTGGCGGGCGCGAAGTTCCTGCACGGGCTGAAGAACAGCGGCCTGTTCACGCGGCGTCTGTTCGCCGGCGCATGAAGAAACACGAACCGATGGGCGCGGCATGGGGCCGCGCCCGATTTCTTCGAGGGGGAAGAGACAGCCAATGCAATTCCGTTTCATCCGTTCCATGCTGGCGGGTGCGGCCATGCTGGCCGGGCTTTCTTCCATCGCGCAGGCGCTGGAAGCGCCCTATGACCACTACGTGTTCGTGCCCAACCGCAACTCGGCCAACGTGGCCATCATCGACGCCGACACGGACACGCTGGTGGCCACGGTGAAGGTGGGCAACGTGCCGCACCAGGTGGCGGTGTCCGACACCTTGGGCAAGATGATCGCGTCGAACACCGAGGACAACACCATCAGCGTCATAAACCTGAAGACGCTCAAGCCCGAAGCGACGATCAGGCTGGGCAACGAGCCGGAGCACATGGAGATCGCGCCCAATGGCGCCATCGCCGCAGTGGGCAACATCGGCGAGGGCACGGTGTCGCTCATCGACTTGCGGGCCGACCGCGAGATCAGGCGCATCGCCGGGCTGCACGAGCCGCACAACATGACCTTCAGCCCGGACGGCAAGCTGCTCTACGTCGGCAATCTGGGCGCCAATTTCGTCTCCGTCATCGACGTGGCGAAAGGAAAGGTCATCGACGAGATCCCGGTGGGTGACGAGCAGCAGCTGGCGGCCCTGCCGGGCGGGCAGGACGATCACCAGGGCGTCATCAACGTCACGCGCACGGTGGACGGGCGCCTGGGCTTCGCGGCCCATGGCGACGGCGACGTGTTGGCGATTATCGACCTGCGCACGCGCAGGAAGCTGAAGACGCTGAAGCTGGGCGACCTGCCGTGGCGGGCCTATACCACCGCCGATTCGCGCTACATGATCGTGCCCAACAACGGCGATCAGACGGTGTCCATCTTTTCCACCGTGTCGCCGTTCCGAGAGGTGGCGCGATTGCGCGGCGCGGCGGACATGACCGGCGTCAACACCGGCTGGGTCAAGGACAGCACGCCGGAGACGGGCGTCACCAACCCGGAAGGCACGAAGCTCTACGTGGCGCTTTCCGGCAGGAACGCCGTGGCCGTCATCGACACCCGCGCGCGCAAGCTCATCAAGTATATCAAGGGCGTGGGCGAGGAGCCGTGGGGCGCGCACATGGTGGGCGCGCTCAACTACTGCCACTGACGGCATGACCGCCTGGTGCGCATTCCTGGTCTTCGTGTTGATGACCGCGCCGGCGGCGGCGGAAAGCGGCATCGCCCGCATATGGAAACGGACGGCGGCGCTGGCCTTGGAGCCGGTGCCGCCGCTTGCCCTATTGCGCCAGCGCTGCGGCGAAGACGCGCTGTGCGCGGGGCGCGTCATCGCGCGGGCGCTGGGGCCACGGGCGCGCATCGTGCGCCTGCGCCCGCCGGACACGGACGCCATCCGCCTGGTGAAAGTGCGACCCACCATCACGGCGCGGCGGGCACTATCCGGCGGCGGCCTTTACGTGGAGCTGCGCCGCTTCGGCATTCAGGCGCTGCCGGAGCTGAAGGCGGCGCTGGCGGAAGGACCCTTTTCTCGTCTCGTCATCGACTTGCGCCACAACATCGGTGGCGACGTGGCGCGTATGCTGCGGCTGGCCGCCGTGTTCATCGGCCCGCGAGTGAAGGCGGTGCGGCTGCGCACGGCGACAGGCGAGCGCTGGCTGGACGTGCCGAAACCTGGCTGGCGGGTGAAGGCGCGGCACATCGACGTGCTGGTGGGGCCGGATACGGCCAGCAGCGCCGAGCTGCTGGCGGCGCTGTTGCGGCGCCATGCTGGGGCGCGTCTGCTGGGCGCGCGCACTTTCGGCAAGAACTGGCTGGTCGGCGCCGTGCCGCTGGCGCAGGGATGGGCGCTGCTCGTTCCCTCGGCCATCGTTTCCGTGCCGGGCGAGCGCATCGGGGGCGGCTTGTCTCCGGATGCTCCCCTGCCGCCGGAATTCGCGCAATGAGGCTTGACCACGGGGGGCTTTGCCCGCACCTTCGCGTAAAAATGGGGGATGATGATCATGGCCATGTATGAGGACAACGACTATCGCTTCATCGTCGCCTGTTTCTCGAAGGCCGACGTGGGGCGGCTGTTCAACGTGGCGGGGCACGCCATGGCCGGGCTGATGGACAAGCTGTGCGCGCTGCGCGCGGGCGCCGCCATGGCGGGGGCGAAAGGCGAGGCAGCCATCGCGCCGGAACTGTTGGAAGCAGCGGCGAATTTCCTGGATTACCGCACGAAGGGCGGGGCGCTGCATTCGAGGATCGCCCGCTGGCCGGTGGTGGTGATCAAGACCGACCGCCAGAACCTGCTGCGCCGGCTCTATCTCGCGGCGAAGGAGCGCGGCGTGCCGGCGAATGCGGTGGTGTTGGAGATGGTGGACGAGAATACCGAAAAGCAGCTGGCCAACACCGCCGCGGTGACGGTGGACGAGGCGCAATTCGTCTGCGTCGCCCTGTTCGAGAAGAACGGCACGCTGAACGATCTGACGAAAAAGTTCTCGCTGATGCGCTAGGGAGGATCATCATGGTGCATACGCACGGAGGCCCGGGCGAGCGGGCATTCATTCCGCTGAACATCTGCGTGCTGACGGTGTCGGACACGCGCACGTTGGATGATGACAAATCCGGCAACATCCTGGCCGGGCGCATCGAGAAGGCCGGTCACCGGCTGGCCGATCGCGCCATCGTGCCGGATGACGTGGAAGCCATTCGCGGCAAGATGGCCGAATGGCTTAAGCGCGAGGACGTGGACGTGATCATCTCCACCGGCGGCACGGGGCTGACGGGGCGGGATGTGACCATCGAGGCGGCGCGAGGATTGTTCGAGAAGGAAATCGAGGGCTTTCAGATCGGGTTCTTTCTCGTCTCGTGGCCGAAGATCGGCACCTCGGCCATGCAGAGCCGCGCCACCGGCGGGGTGGCCAATGGCACCTACATCTTCTGCCTGCCCGGATCGCCCG
>JALVRJ010000325.1 GCA_027031305.1 Hyphomicrobiales bacterium
CAGAAGACCCGCGCCCCTCCCAAGCCTTGCTTTTCACAATTTGGGGGTGGGTGGGGCACGGGTCTTCTGCGTGGTCCTTTATGCATTCTGGTATGATATCAAGGGATCAAGGGAATTTTCGATCTACCCCAGGCAAGGTCGTATGACGACACGGCGCGGCCTGCCCGGCACAATGCGCCAGCTCCGGTCTATTCCACCGTCACCGATTTCGCCAGGTTGCGCGGCTGGTCCACGTCCGTGCCCAGGAACACCGCCGCGTGATAGGCCAGCAACTGCACGGGAATGGCATAGAGCATGGGCGAGATGAACGGTTCCGCCGCCGGCACGGTGATGGTCTCGAAGGCCTTCGCCCCGTGCTCCGATGCCCCTTCCTCGTCGGTAATGAGCACGATGCGCGCCCCGCGCGCCCGCACTTCCTCCATGTTGGACACGGTCTTGTCGAACAACCTGTCGCGCGGCGCGATGACAACCACCGGCATGTGCTCGTCGATCAGGGCGATGGGCCCGTGCTTAAGCTCGCCCGCCGCGTAGCCCTCGGCGTGGATGTAGGAAATTTCCTTGAACTTCAGCGCCCCTTCCAGCGCCAGCGGAAAGTTGATGCCCCGCCCCAGATAGAGAATGTCCTGCGCCCGCGCCAGCTCCTGCGCCACTTCCGCCACCTGGTTCTCGTGTTCCAGCGTTTTCACCACCAGCCGCGGCAATTGCTGCATGGCGCGCACCAGCTCCGTCTCACGCTCGGCCGAGATGGCGCCGCGCGCGCGCGCCACGGCGATGGCGAAGGCCGCCAGCACCACCAGCTGGCAGGTGAAGGCTTTGGTCGAAGCCACCCCGATTTCCGGTCCCGCCATTGTCCGCAGGATCACGTCACTCTCACGCGCGATGGTGGATTCCGGCACGTTCACCACCGCCACCACCTTCTGGCCCATGCTCTTGCAATACCGCAACGCCGCCAGCGTGTCCGCCGTCTCGCCCGACTGCGAAATCACCAGCGACAATCCTCCTTCCGACAGCGGCGCCTCGCGGTAGCGGAATTCCGAGGCAATATCCACCTCCACCGGCAACCGCGCCAGCTGCTCCAGCCAGTATTTGCCCACCAACCCGGCATAGAAGGCCGTGCCACAGGCGGTAATCGTCAGCCTGTCCAGCGCTGCCAGATCCACCGGCATGTCGGGGATGCGCACCCGGCCCTCGGCGAAATCCAGGTATTCGGCCATGGTGTGGCCGATGACGTCGGGCTGCTCGTGGATTTCCTTGGCCATGAAATGCCTGTAGCCGCCCTTGTCGACCAGCAGCGAGGCGGCCTGCGTGAACTGTATCGGGCGGATGACATGGCGGCGCTCCTCGTCCAGGATCTCGAAGCCCTCGCGGGTCAGGAACACCACGTCGCCGTCTTCCAGGTAGGTGATGCGCGAGGTGAACGGCGCCAGCGCGATGGCATCCGAGCCCAGCATCATCTCGCCCTCGCCATGCCCCACCGCCAGCGGCGAGCCGCGCCGCGCCCCGATCATCAGGTTCTCTTCGCCCTCGAAGATGATGGCGAAGGCGAACGCCCCGTGCAGCCGTTCCAGCACGTTCAGCACCGCCTCCTTCGGCGTGCCGCCCTCCGTCAGCTCCAGGTTGATGAGATGGGCGACGATTTCCGTGTCGGTGTCCGACTCCGGCTCGACGCCTCGGCGGCGCAATTCGTCGCGCAGCTCGCTGAAATTCTCGATGATGCCATTATGCACGATGGCCACCCGGCCGGCGATGTGCGGATGCGCGTTCGCCTCGCTCGGCCCGCCATGGGTGGCCCACCGCGTGTGCCCAATGCCGATGGTCGAGGTAAGCTCCTCGCGCGCCAGCCTTTCCACGAGATTGCGCAGCTTGCCAGCCGCCCGCACCCGCTTCAGCCGGCCATGTTCCAGCACCGCCACGCCGGCCGAATCATAGCCACGATATTCCAGCCGCTTCAGCGACTCCACCAGCCGCATGGCCACCGGCTCGCGCCCCAGGATGCCCACAATGCCGCACATGCTCAGCCTTGCTCCATCATCGCGTGTAACATGAAAGGTTCGCGGCGAAGTCTAACAGGGGAATGTTGCCAGAGTCTTGGCGACACCGGAAAAGCGATTCCCGGGGCCAGCCAATGCGTCATTTTCCACGCTTCCTCCGCTCCTTCTCCCGCCTCTTGCGCTCGCGGTATCGCGCCGCCCAGCCCTCGCTCACGCGCTCCTCGGCTCGTTCGATGGCCAGCGCGTCATCCGGCACGTCCTTCGTGATGGTGCTGCCCGCCGCCACCAGCGCGCCGGCGCCGATGCTCACCGGCGCCACCAGCGCCGTGTTCGAACCAATGAAGGCGCCGGCGCCGATAACGGTGCGGTGCTTCAGGAACCCGTCGTAATTGCAGGTGATGGTGCCCGCCCCGATATTGGCCTTTTCTCCCACCTCGGCGTCGCCGATGTAGCTCAGGTGATTGACCTTCGCGCCCGGCTTCACGGTGGCGTTCTTGATCTCCACGAAATTGCCCACCTTGGCGCCGGCCATGACGCGCGCCCCGGGGCGCAGCCGCGCGAAGGGACCGATTTGCGCGCCTTCCTCCACCCGCGCGCCCTCCAGGTGACAATGCGCAAGGATGACCACATTGTCGGCGATGCGCACGCCGGGCCCGAAAAACACCCATGGCTCGATGACAACGTCTCGGCCGATTGTCGTGTCGAACGAGAAGAACACCGATTCCGGATCGATGAGGGTCGCGCCATGCGTCATGGCGCGCGCGCGCAGCCGGCGCTGCATCACCTTCTCCGCGCGCGCCAGCTCCACCCGGCTGTTCACCCCCAGCACCTCTTCCTCCGCGCATTCCGCGTGCGCCACCCGCATTCCGGCCGCGCGCGCCAGCGCCACGAGATCGGTCAGGTAAAACTCGCCTTGCGCGTTGTCGTCGGAAAGCTTCGGCAACAATGCGCGCAAGACATCCGCCCGCACCGCCATGACGCCGGAGTTGCAATAGTCGATCTTCAATTGCTCCTCGCTGGCGTCCTTCGCCTCCACGATGGCCTGAAGCCCCTCGCCGTCGGCACCAACGACCATCCGCCCGTAGGCGCCCGGCTCCTCGGCATGAAATCCCAGCACCGCCAACGCCACTTCCGGCTCCGCCTCCAGTTTCGCCAGCAAGGGCTCCAGGCTTTCCACCCGCAACAGCGGAACATCGCCATAGAGCACCAGCACCGGCCCCTCGAAACCCTCCAGCGCATCCACGGCCTGCATCACCGCGTGCCCCGTGCCCTTGCGCTCGGCCTGTTCGGCCAGCGCCACCTCCGGCATCTGGCGCCGCGCCTCTTCCGCCACCAGCGCGCCTTCCTCGCCCGGACCATGCACCACCACCACGCGCTCGGGCGCCAGCTCCCGCGCCACCGCCAGAACATGCCCCAGCATGGAACGCCCCGCCACCGCGTGCAGTACCTTCGGCAGGCGCGATTTCATGCGTGTGCCCATGCCCGCCGCAAGGATGATGATTGCCGGCCCGTTCATACTTTACCCCCGTATTCCCAAATGCAGCCTTCCATGTCGTCTCCCCGCCGAACAGG
>JALVRJ010000326.1 GCA_027031305.1 Hyphomicrobiales bacterium
CCGCCGTGCTGCGGAATCGTGTAAGCCGGTTTGCGAAAGGCGCACATTTCCCATAAGCGGGGGGTTCTCATGTTCGACATTCGCTGGATACGCGAGCACCCGGAAGAGTTCGACCGTGGCATGGCCCGCCGGGGGCTTCAGCCACAGGCGGCGCGGCTCATCGCGCTGGACGAGGAGCGGCGCAAAATCCTCACCGAGCTTCAGGAATTGCAGAACCGCCGAAACGCGCTCAGCAAGCAGATCGGCCAGGCCATGGCGCGGGGCGAGAAGGAGCGCGCCGAGGAGCTGAAGCGCGAGGTCGCGGCCATGAAGGCACGCATCCAGGAACTGGAGGACATGGCGCGCGAAAAGGAAGCGGAGCTGCGCGCCGCGCTGGCTGCTTTGCCCAACATCCCGCGCGACGAGGTGCCCGATGGCGAGGACGAGAGCGCCAACGTCGAGGTGCGCCGCGAGGGCGAACCGCCGCAATTCGACTTTACGCCGAAGCAGCATTTCGAGCTGGGCGAGGCGCTGGGCATGATGGACTTCGAGCGCGCCGCGAAGATCTCGGGAAGCCGCTTCGTTGTGCTGCGCGGGCCGCTGGCGCGGCTGGAGAGGGCGCTGGCCCAGTTCATGCTGGACGTGCAGACACAGGAACACGGTTATGAGGAGGTCTGGCCGCCGCTGCTGGTGCGCGACGACGCCCTGTTCGGCACCGGCCAGCTGCCCAAGTTCGCCGAGGATTTGTTCAGGACGACCGACGACCGCTGGCTCATCCCCACGGCGGAGGTGCCGCTGACCAACCTCGTGCGTGAGGAAATCCTGCCCGAATCCGAGCTTCCCAAGCGCTTCTGCGCGCTCACGCCGTGTTTCCGTTCCGAGGCCGGCGCGGCTGGCCGCGACACGCGCGGCATGATCCGCCAGCACCAGTTCGACAAGGTGGAGCTGGTGAGCATCACCACGCCGGAGGAGGGCAGGGCGGAGCTGGACAGGAAACTGGCCTGCGCCGAGGACATCCTGAAGCGCCTGGGCCTGCCTTATCGCGTGATGCTGCTGTGCGCCGGCGACATGGGCTTTTCCGCCGAGATAACGTTCGATCTGGAGGTCTGGCTGCCCGGCCAGAACACCTACCGCGAGATTTCGTCGGTGTCGCTGTGCGGCGATTTCCAGGCCCGCCGCATGAACGCCCGCTACCGCTCCGAGGGCGAGAAGAAGCCGCGCTTCGTGCACACGCTGAACGGCTCCGGTCTGGCGGTGGGCCGCGCCCTCATCGCCGTGATGGAGAACTACCAGAACGCCAACGGCTCCATCACCATCCCCGACGCCCTGCGCCCCTACATGGCCGGCCTGGAGCGCATCGAGGCGAAATGATGTGGACTGGCGCGCCTCGCCCGTGGCATGGCCATCACGTTGTGTTATTCATGAATCCAGTGGGAACCGCAGGAAGGGGCGATTCGCGTGCTTTCACCCGCGCAGCACGAGGCGGCGGATATCATCAGCTATCTTCGGGAGTTCAATCTCTCGTCTGCGCCCTCGCTGTTCGAGCCGCAGTCAGGCGTTACCATTCACGACAGGGTGGTGGCCGAAGGTCGCCAATATGACCGCTTCATCAACGAGTTCTGGCCGGCGCGCCAGCGTGGCGGGCATTCCCTGCACGAGATTTCCTACCGTGCGTGCTTCAAGGCGGAGTTGCCGCGTTTCTTCATCGAGCTGCTCAGCCATCCGCACGACCTGATCTACGATCCCTTCATGGGACGCGGCACCACCATCATTGAGGCCGCATTGCTGGGCCGGCGCGTGGCGGGCAATGACGCCAACCCGCTGAGCCGCATCCTCGCCCTGCCGCGTCTGTCGCCGCCGACGGAAGAAGAAGTGCGCGCGCGGCTGGAAGAAATTCCTTTCAACGCCACTTGTCCGGAGCCGGATATCGACCTTTTCATGTTCTATTCGCCCGCGACCCTGCGTCAGATCCTGAACCTGCGCGAATGGTTGCGACGGCGGCGGGACGAAGGCACGGAAGATGCCGTGGACAGGTGGATTCGCATGGTGGCCACCAACCGTCTGACGGGACATTCCAGCGGTTTCTTTTCCGTCTATACGCTGCCTCCCAATCAGGCCGTCTCGCCGGAGCGCCAGAAGCGCATCAATGAACAACGCAATCAGCGCCCACCGGACAGGGATGTGCCCGTCATCATTCTCAAGAAGACGCGCTCTCTTTTGCGCAAACTCACACGAGAGGAACGCAAGCGTCTGAGACGGGCGGCGGAAAGCGCCCTGTTGCTCACCAGTGACGCGGCATCGACGCCGGAAATCGCCGATGACAGCGTTGCGCTGGTGGTCACCTCGCCGCCGTTCCTCAACACGGTGCAATACGCGGCGGACAACTGGCTGCGTTGCTGGTTCAACCATCTGGACGCCGAACGCATCGGTGCGCGGCTGACGGTCACCGCCTCGCTGGAACAATGGCGTAACGCGATGCTGGCGGTGTTGCGCGAGCTGTTCCGCGTTGTGCGCTCCGGCGGCTGGGTGGCCTTCGAGGTGGGCGAAGTGCGCGGCGGCAGCCTCAATCTCGATGAGGTCATCGCTCCCCTGGGCGAGCGTGCCGGTTTCACCTGCCGTGGCATCGTCATCAACCAGCAGAACTTCACCAAGACGGCCAACTGCTGGGGGGTGGCCAACAACCGCAAGGGCACGAATACCAACCGCATCGTGCTGCTGGAAAAACCATGACCGACCGCGAGGAACAGTTGAAGCGGATCATCCGCCAGATGCTTCAGCCATTGCGTGACATTCCGTTGGACATCATTATCGAGGCCATCACCGATGGTTGCACCATCTGGCCCTATGACGGCCACGCGAGAAAGGAGCTGGAAAGGATCGCGGACTTGAGCGTGGCGGGCATCAATGCCAGGGGTATCGAGGCAGGTCGCCCGAATGAGGTAGGCAACTATTGCGAGCCGTTTGTCATCGAGGCCATCAGGCAAGCCGGTGGCAAGGCGCAAACACCATTGACCAAGGGCGGCAAAAGAAAAGCTTCCGGATACCCGGACATAGAGGCGGAAATTCTCGATAAGCCCTTTTACATCGAAGTAAAGACCTATAACGAGAGAAACAGGGATACGACACAACGTTCCTTCTATATTTCCCCTTCGAATGACTTCAAGGTGACGAAAGACGCCTATCACCTCGTTTTTGCCTTCTGCATGGAAGAGGTGGGAGCTTCCGGCGGGAAAAGGATCTACAAGGCGAAATCCTGCACCGTCATCGACGCACACAATCTTTCGTGTGACGTGAAATACGAGTTCAATTCCGACAATCGGCGATTGTACGGCGCGCCGGAAATGATCATCCTTCGCAAGGATTACGAAGTTTGAGCTGGCTCATGCTGTCAGAGAAGGAGGCGGGTTCTTGAAAGCGGCGCCTGGAAGTGTTCCAACGACGGAAGCGAAACCTTGCGCATTCTGGTGACCAACGACGACGGCATTCATGCGCCGGGCTTGCGCGTGGCGGAGGAGATCGCCTGCGAACTGGCCAATGAGGCCGATGAAGCCGAGGTCTGGGTAGTGGCGCCGGAGGCCGAGCAGTCCGGCGCCTCGCGCTCGCTCTCATTGGCCAGCCCCATCCGTCTGCAACAGGTGGGCGAGCGCCGCTTCGCCGTGCGCGGCACGCCGGCTGACTGCGTCATCATGGCCGTGCGCCACCTGATGCCACAGCCGCCGGACATCATCCTCTCCGGCGTCAACCGCGGCCAGAACGTCGCCGACGACATCACCTATTCCGGCACCATCGCGGCGGCCATGGAGGGCGCGGTGCTGGGCATTCCTTCCTTCGCCCTGTCGCAGTGCTACGCGCCGGAACACGCCGACGCCATCCCCTGGCAGGTGGCCCGCATTCACGGCGCAAGGACCATCCGCGCCATCCTGCACGCCCGCGAAAAGGCCCGCGCCGAGGCTGGCAACCCGCCAGCGCCGGACACCTGCGCCCTGTTCAACATCAACTTCCCCGACTGCGCCCCGGACGCCGTGCGGGGCCTGCGCATCACCCGCCAGGGCCGCCGCGACGTTCAGCAACTGCTGGTGGAAGAGCGCATCGATCTGCGTGGCCATCCCTATTTCTGGCTCGCCTTCCGCCGTCAGGTGAATGATCCGCCACCGGACACCGATCTGTATGCCATCTTCAACCGGCTGATTTCCGTCACCCCCCTGATGATGAACCTCACCGACGAGCAGGCCTTGGCACGCCTTGGCAAGGCCTTGCGAGATGTCTAGATTTCAGGGGAAAACCAACCTCTTGCAAAGGCCGCCATGAAGACGGCGAACACCATGACCAATCGCACGGCGGGCATCGCCCATCTCATCATGTCGCTGCGCCACCACGGCATCCGCGACCCGCGCGTGCTCGAGGCCATCGAGAAGACGCCGCGCGACCTGTTCGTCGAGGAAGGCTGGCGCGATCACGCCTGGGATGACACGGCCCTGCCCATCGCCTGCGGCCAGACCATCTCCCAGCCCTACATCGTCGCCTACATGACCGAGCAGCTGGAAACGCGACCCGCTCACCGGGTGCTGGAGATCGGCACCGGCTCGGGCTATCAGGCCGCCGTGCTGGCCCGCCTGGTGCGCCGCGTGTTCACCATCGAGCGCCACCGCCAACTGCTGGAACAGGCGCGCCGCCGCTTCGCCAAGCTGGGACTGACCAACATCGAGAGCCGCCTCGCCGACGGCCGCAAGGGCTGGCCCGAGGCCGCCCCCTTCGACCGCATCATCGTCACCGCCGCCGCCGACAAGGTGCCCGAGGCGCTGCTAGACCAACTGGCCGAAGGCGGCATCATGGTCATTCCCGTCGGCACCCCTTATGGCTACCAGGAGCTGATGAAGATCACCCGCACCGCGCGGGGATACGAACGCCAACGCCTCATGCCCGTGCGCTTCGTACCCCTGCTGGACGGCCTTCCCCGCCACGATGTGGACAAGGAAGCCAGACACGCCACGCCCGGGCCGGACAAGGCGGAAAAATGATCAGGAAGGGCACTTCCGCCGAGGGATATCCAGCCCATGGACTCAAGGGACGGGTAGCAGAAAGGTAGCGGGCAGGCGCAGCTCATCGCGGCAGAGGTTGTAGGTGCGCACGGCGGCATTGGTGGTCATGACCTCCAGCCCCAGGCCCGACAGCGCGGCCAGGCGGACGAGCCAGTCCGGCGGTGGCAGGTGGCGCTCGCCACAACCGTAAAGCAGGAAGTCCACTTCGGCGCGGTGGGTGGAGACGGACGCGAAATCCTCCGCCACCACCTCTTCCGGTGTGCGCGGGCGCCAACGATGGATGCCGTCGGGCAAAATGCACAGGCCACCCTCATGGCGAACGTCGGCAAACCGGAAGCCATGATCCCCATAGCTTTTCAGCGGCAGGGGTTCCGGCCACAACGGCACATTGTCGGAAGTTGGAGTCATGCCCGCATGAGCGCCGAAAGGCAGAAGCGAGTCAAGGGGTTCGCGCGCGTTTTCCGGGCAGGGTGACGGGTGGTGGTGTGAACATGAGCAGGCGCTGGTGATCAACCACCAGATAGACCTCGCCGCGGCCATCGGCGTCGAGGTCGCCGGTGAGGATCTGGCTTGTGATGCGCCCGTCGATGGGCATTCGGTCGATGACGCGCATCTCACCCGAGTGTGTCAGGCTCACCACCGCGAGTTCGTCGCGCCGAATCGAGGGCAGCACGATGTCGGGACGGCCATCGGCGTTCCAGTCCAGCGCCACGGCCTGCTGCATGATGCGCGAGCCATATTCATGATTGGAAAACCCGGGCAGGGAGGCGATTTCGCGCAGCCGCCAGGTGGCGCCGAACCTCTCCAGCCGCGCCACGCGCAGGATGCCCTTCAGGTGAGGCGTTTCCACCCACGCGATCTCGCGCCTGCCGTCTCCGTCCAGGTCGGCGGCCACGGCCGGGTTGAGCCAGCGGTTGGCCCGCCCGATGAAAGGCGTTTTCGCCAGCAGTTCCAGTCGTTCCTCCCTTCCCCGACCCTTCAAGGCGTAAATGGCCAGCGCCGCGCCCTTGTTCACGTGCGTCTGCACCACCACGATCTCGTCGGTCGTCTCGTCACCGTCCAGATCGGCCAGGCGCGCCATGCGGTCCTCGAACACCTGATCTTGCGGCAGGATGGCCTCGATGCGCCGGCCGTTGCGGTTTTTCACCGCCAGCCCGCCGGCCTGGATGTCGTCGCCCAGCGCGGCATGGGCATAGCGGCGGTTTGGCCGGGTGAGCCAGGCCGAACGGATATTGCGTTTCCCGTATGTCACGCGCGCGTCGGGGATGGCGAAGGGGCGGTTTTTCGCCCGGAACTTCGGCACCATGCGCGGCGGCAGGGCCACGGCGCGAAAGGCTCCCCCAGGGAGCTTGAGCATGAGCCAGAGGGTGTCGCAACGCTCGATGAGCAATTGTCCGGGCAGGCGGCCCAGGTGAATGCCCTCGGGCAGGGCATCACCGGAGCGGATGTCGTAGATGCAGTCCAGCCTTGGTCCGCGCAGCTCCTTGACCTCGCCGGCCATGGCGGGCACGGACAGGGCCGCCATGATGAACGACGCCACCGACAATGTGCGCCTGAAAAGCGCGCGCATGAAACAGTCCCTCCTCTCTCGCTCGCCGATGGTGCGCCGCCGCCGCCACTTCCGCCTTGACGGAAATCAGGGATGCACCTTCGCGCCCTCGCGTGGCTCCTCGGTGTCCACCAGGCGGGCGTTGAGCCAGATGAGCAGCGGCGCGGCGATGACGATGGAGGAATAGGTGCCGATGATGACGCCCCAGATCATGGTGAAGGTGAAGCCGCGCAGCACCTCGCCGCCAAGCACGTAGAGAGAGATGAGCGCCACCAGCGTGGAGACGGAGGTGAGGATGGTGCGCGAGAGCATCTGGTTGATGGACTTGTTGATGACCTGCGGCAGGGGGGTCTTCTTGAACTTGCGCATGTTTTCGCGCACGCGGTCGTAAACGACCACCGTGTCGTTCAGCGAATAGCCGACGATGGTCAAGAGCGCGGCGATGATGGACAGGTTGAACTCCAGCCGGGTGAAGGCGAAGATGCCGATGGTGATGGTCACGTCGTGCACCAGCGCCGCCACCGCGCCGACGGCGAATTGCCACTCGAAACGGAACCAGATGTAGAGCATGACGCCGGCCAGCGCCATGAGCACGGCGATGACGCCATCACGCGCCAGCTCGCCGGAAACCTTCGGCCCCACCACCTCGACGCGGCGGTATTCCACGCCCGGTCCCAGAGCCTTCTTGACCTTGCGCACCACTTCCTGCTGCGCCTGCTCGTCGCCGGTGCTTTCCACGCGGATGAGCACGTCGCGCGGGTTGCCGAACTCCTGCAACTCGAAACTGCCCAGTTTCAGCGCGCCGATCTTCTTGCGCAGCGCGGCGATGTCGGCCGGCCCCTGGGTGCGGATCTCGATGAGGGTGCCGCCCTTGAAGTCGATGCCGAAGTTCAGCCCCAGGGTGAAGACGGCGACGATGGAGACGAGCATGGCCACGCTGGAGGCGATGAAGGCCAGCCGCGCCCATTTCATGAAGTCGATGTTGGGCTCGACGGGCAGCAATTTGACCAGTGGAAACATCGGTGTCGGCTCCTTCCCTCAAGCCTTCGCTTCGCTGGCGATGGGCAGCGTCTTGGGCCGTTTCTTCCATACCCACAGGGCGACGAGAAAGCGGGTGAGCGTGTAGGCCGTGAACACGGTGGTGATGATGCCCACGCCCAGCGTCACGGCGAAGCCGCGCACCGGACCGGAGCCCAGGCCATAGAGCACCACTGCGGCGATGAAGGTGGTGATGTTGGCGTCCAGGATGGTGCCGAAGGCGCGTGAGAAGCCCACCTCCAGCGCATTGATGGCCGAGCGTCCGGCGCGGTATTCCTCGCGCACGCGCTCGTAGACCAGCACGTTGGAATCCACCGCCATACCCAAGGTGAGCACGATGCCGGCGATGCCGGGCAGCGTCAGGGTGGCCTGGAAGGCGGTGAGGATACCCAGCAGCATGACGAGGTTGGCGATGAGCGCGATGTCGGCGATGACGCCGAAAACGCCATAGAACAGCACCATGAAAATAAGCACGCCGACGAGCGCCACCACCGAGGCGGTGATGCCGGCGCGGATGGAGTCCGACCCCAGCGAGGGGCCGACGGTGCGCTCTTCCACCACCACCAGCTTGGCCGGCAAGGCGCCGGAACGCAGCACGGCGGACATCACCCGCGTCTCCTCCACCGTGAAACGGCCGGAGATCTGCCCCGTGCCGCCGAGGATGGGCGTCTGGATGACCGGCGCGGACACCACCTTGCCGTCGAGGATGATGGCGAAGGGCTTGCCGACGTTGGCCTGGGTCAGGCGGGCGAACTTCAGCGCCCCCTTCTGGTTGAAGCGGAAGGTGACCACCGGTTCGCCGGTCTGGCCGTCGAACGAGGGCTGCGCGTCCACCAGGTCGGCGCCCTCAACGGTGGCCCGCCGCGAGGTCTTGACCCAGTAGATGCGGTTCGGGTCCTTCTCGTCCGGCAGGGCCACGCAGCCCGGCGGCGGACGCTCGCCCTGTGCGCCGGTGGGCTGCACGTCGCACAGTAGCTGGAAGGTCAGCCGCGCCGTCTGGCCGACGGCCTGCTTGAGCATGTCGGGGTCCTTCACGCCCGGGGCCTGCACGATGATACGGTCGAAGCCCTGTTGCTGAATCGTGGCCTCGGTCATGCCCAGTTCGTCCAGGCGCCGGCGGATGACCTCGATGGCCTGCTCCACCGCGCTCTTGACGCGGTTTTCAATCCCGGCCTCGGTGTAGCGCAGGATGAAGGTGTTGCCCTCGCGCCGCACTTCCACCTCCGGCGCCGAGCCGCCGGCGCCGAACAGGCCCACCTGCACCGGCTGCGCCAGCTCCTTCAGGGCCTTCGCGGCCTCCTCCACCTTGTTCGGATCGGTGATGGTGACGGTCAACGAGCCATCCTTGTTCACTGTGATGCGGTGGCGGATCTTGCGCTCGGTCCACAGGCGCAGGCGGACATCACCCTTGAGCTGGTTGACGAGGTTCTTGCGCAGGTCCTCCTTGTCCACCTCCCACACCAGGTGCGAGCCGCCCTGCAAGTCCAGCCCCAGCACGATGGGCTTGTCGGGCAGGAGGGCGTGCAGGCTGTCCCGGACGTGCGGCGGCAGCACGTTGGGCAGGGCGAACAGCGCACCCAGCAGGACCGCGCCGAGAATGAACAGCGTCTTGAGCCAGGTTATCCGGAACATGGGTGTTGGTTCCGCTGATGATGCGCGCGGGCCATGGGTGGCGGCGCGCTGATTGTTCCGAAGGCGGGTGCCGGGTGGGCGCTCACTTCTCGTTGGCGGCCACGGGCTGGCCCTTCACCACCACCTCGGCGATGTAGGGGCGGCGCACCTTCACGCGCACGCCCTCGGCCAGCTCGACGGTCAGCTCGTCGTCGTTGACCTTCACCACCTTGCCCACCAGGCCGCCGTTGGTGACCACGGTGTCGCCGCGGCGGACGTTCTTCAGCATCTCCTGGTGCTCGCGCAGCTTCTTCTGCTGCGGGCGGATGATGAAGAACCAGAACACGCCCATGATGAGCAGCAGCGGCAGGAACAGGCTGATGAGATCGCCGCCGCCGGGGCCACCCGCCGCCTGTGCATGGGCCGGGGTAATGAACATGTCTTTTCCCCTCGAGGTTTGCCATTCGATCATTCTGCCCGGGGTGGGAGCGAATCCCGCGTTCCGGGCGTTTCCGCCCGTATATAGCGCCAGAACGCGGCCTTGCAAAAGGAAAGCGCGCCAATTATCCCTTCCTCACCATTGTTTCATCATTCACCGAATGAAAGGTGCGAAGGGGGCGGACGCTCCATGGGCAGGGGTTTCGACGAGGACGCGGCGGCCTACCTGAAGCGTGTCGCCGAGGCGCTGGAGCGGTTCACGCCGCCGCCGCGGGCAACCGACCCGGCGGAGGCGCCGGGCTTCCTGTGGGACGGCGGCTCGGATTCGCTGATGCCGGTGGCCGATGTCCGTTTCCTGCCGCTGGAGCTGTTGCGCGGCATGGAGGCGCACAAGCGGCGCCTGCTTGCCAACACGCGGCGTTTCGCGCAAGGACTGCCGGCCAACAACGCGCTGCTGTGGGGAGCGCGCGGCACGGGCAAGAGCGCGCTGGTGAAGGCGGTGTTCGGGGCGCTGCACGAGGACTTTCCCGGCCTGCGCATCGTCGAGATCGATCGTGATTCAATCCAGGGCCTGCCTCGCCTGATGCGGATTCTGCGCAAGTGGGAGGACCATCGTTTTGTCGTGTTCTGCGACGATCTTTCCTTCGATGATGACGACGACACCTACAAGACGCTGAAATCGGCGCTGGAGGGCGGCATCGAGGGGCCGCCGGAAAACGTGGTGCTCTACGCCACCTCCAACTGCCGCCACTTGATGCCGCGCGAGATGATCGAGAACGAGCGCGAGACGGCCATTCACCCGACGGAAGCGGAACAGGAGAAGGTGTCGTTGTCCGACCGCTTCGGCCTGTGGCTGGGCTTCTACCCGTGCGACCAGGAGACATATCTGGACAT
>JALVRJ010000327.1 GCA_027031305.1 Hyphomicrobiales bacterium
CCTCCGGATCGTCCGCCCCGCACACCGCCGAGATGACGGCCACCCCGTCCGCCCCCGCGCCGATGACCGCGGCGGCGTTGCCGGCGGTGATTCCGGCGATACCAACGATGGGCAACCCCGGCGCCCGCGCCCGCATGGCCTGTGCCATGTCGGCGAAGGCTTCCAGTCCCGATGCGCCCTGTTCCTTGCTGGTGGTGGGAAAGATGCCGCCGATGGCCGCGTAGCTCAGCATCTCAACTGGCGAGGCCGCCACTTCCGTCGGTGTCTTGTGCGACAGCCCGACGATGGCCTCCGGCCCCAGCAATTGCCGCGCCTCCATTGCCGGCAAATCGTCCTGTCCCACATGCACGCCATTCGCCTCCGCCACCAGCGCCACATCCACCCGGTCGTTGACGACGAACGGCACGCCGATATCCGCCAGCGTGCGTTTCATCTGGCGCGCCAGCGCCAGCATGGCGGGCACGCTTCCACGCTTGTCGCGCAGCTGGATGATGGTCGCACCACCCCGCGCCGCCGCCATGGCCACCCTCAGCGCATCATGCCCGGCACAGGCCTCGGGGTCGACGATGACGTAACAGCGCACGTCCACGGCAACACTCATGAATCTTCCTCCACACCATCGCCCGCCACCTCCCACAGGGCGTCGATGAAGGCGGCGCGAAAGCTCCCCGGCCCACGTGAACGCGCCGCCGCCAGCGCGCCCGACTCCTTGAACAGGGCCGCCGCCGTCACGGCCGCCACGAACGGCTCGGCCACCGCCAGCAGCGCCGCGCAGGCCATGCCCAGCGCGCAGCCATAACCACTCATGCTGTCCATGAACGCATGTCCGCCAGACACGCGCTCCAGCCGCTTGCCATCGGTGACGATGTCATGTTCGCCGGAAACCAGCACCACCGCCCCCGTGCGCTCCGCCAACGCCATCGCCGCTTCCACCACCGGCAGATCCTCATCGCTCAGGGCCAGCACCTCGCGCCGGTTCGGCTTGATGATGGTGGGTTGCCACCCCAGCAGCGATTCCACTTGCCGCCGCCGTTGGACCGTGAGATGCGCCAGCACCGGGTCCAGCACCCAGGGGATGTTCATGCCGCGCGCCGCCTCCGCCGCACGCGCCGCGCCTTCACGACGCAACGGGTCTGGCTGTGACAGATTCACCAGCACCGCTTCCGCGACGCGGGCCAGCATGGCCGCTTCTTCCGGCGCGTGCGTCACCGCCGGCCGCACCATGAGCGCGCCCGCCACCTCCACGATGAACGGCGTCACCACCGCCCCGGCGATGGCGTGCACCAGCGGGCGCCTGTCGCGCAATGGCCGAAGGTGCCTGGATAAGCGCTTGGGAGAGTTTTTCCGCACGACGCCGCCCTTCTCACCGCCGGGCGGCGCCAGGAAAGGAGCGGAAACGGCGGCTGCTGGAACAGGTCAACAGGCTCATTTCGGCACCTCATTCCCTACGCCGGCATGACCCGGATCAGGTTCCATGGGTTGGCGGGAACACCCGCCTCTCAGCCCATTCGGCATTCCTGACCAGCCCCGACAGGGCCGGCAAGGTGCTCCTCGGGCACCCCAATGAGGTCGGGCCGATGACAACCATGCCAGTTGCGGCCCTCTCGGTCTTCATTAGCACGGCGAACGGAACAATGGGAGTCCCGTTCCGCCCCGTGCAAGAGAGAAGTTGAATGGAAAGGCAACATGGCGGATATGGAGGCGCGCCCCTCCTGGCCAACGCCCCATCAACGTTCAAGGATGCTTTCCCGAGGCTCCCGGCCACGGGACACCCCCGCGCAAGCCCAACTCAGCGGAAGGTGGCGGGTTTGATGTTGCCGACTTGCAACGCCCCGACTTCCAACGCCGTCTTGCGCACTTTCTCCGGCGTGCGCGCGCTGGTCAACAGATCCCCCTTGCCGCTGCGGTTGACCCGCTGCGGGCCGGCCCCGCTTGCCCCCCGACCGGCATCCGCCTTCACGCCCGGCCAGAACACGCTGGTGGCATGGTTCGTTTTCTGCAACAGGGGCGCGCCATCGCGACGGCTCAATTCCTCCGGCGTCATCCCCAGGCGCAACCGCAGGTCGCCCTTGCCGTCCGTGCCCACGGCCTGTTTCCGCGCCCCCAGGTTGTCCAGCACCGGCACGTTGCCAACCTCGCCGGAAACCAGCGCCACCGCCAGGTCGCCCTTGCCGGAGCGCAGCACGCGCGGATAGGCCCGCCGCGCCTTGCGCGCGCCACCCTCAATGGGCACGCCCGTCGCGGTATCATCCTCCGGCAGGTTGGCGATGACGATACCGATGGGATCGTCCGCCTCGTTGCGGCTGGCGAAATTGGTCATGGTCGCCGGCGCCGAGGCGGGCGTGATCTCCATCCGGCTCGCCGCCAGCACCAACACCTCATATGGCCTCGGCCGCGGCACCGGCTTCACCGCGCCACTGCCAACGCCATCGGCACTGGCCACCAGCACCGGCTTCACGCCCGGCAGGGGAATGGGCGCGGCCGGCTTCCTCGTGCCGGCCTTGCGCGCGGCTTCGGCCTGCCTGATGCGGTTTTTCAGGGCGGCGATCTGGCGTTGCAGCACCTGTTTGTCGGCCGTGCCCACAGCCGCGCGCCCATGCCGGTTGAAATTGCCGCGACGGCTGCGCGCGGCCACCATGATATCGCCACCGCCGCGCTTCCATCCGCGCCCGATCAGCTTGCGGTATTTGCCGATGATGCGCGCCAGCTTGTATTGCGGCAACCGCGGCCAGTGGCGCACATTGCCGGTGTCCACGTGAACGAACCCGTTGCGACCCTCGCCATAATAACCGACGCCACCGATGCCATAGGCCAGCGCCAGGTTGCGCACCTTCCACTGCGGCACGTCGGGGAACTTGAAGTCGATGGCCTGCCCCGTGATGTGACGCGAGCGCCATGCCACGCGCCGGCCGATGCGCCGCAGCATGGCGTTGGTGGCGGCGGAACGATGACCGCAGATGATGTGGATGGTTTCCTTCGATCCCAGATCCTCGTGCAACTTCCAGATCAGGTCGATGGTGCGTGGGTCCATGCGCACGGCCTTTTTCTTTCGCCAGTCGCGCAGGAACCAGTTGAGCTTGCGCAGGGCCGAGGGAATGTATCGGCCATCCCTCCAATAGGTAACGGTGATGCGTTCCTTGGTGTGAATGTGATACATGGAAATGGTGCGGCTCGCCGCACCGGCACCACTGGCGGAAGCACCCAGCAGAACCACGCCGAACAACGCGCTGAACACCTTCGCCGCGGTGGCGGGCGCCACCGCGCCCCGTGCGCTGCCGGCCGTTTTCTCCTCGTTACCCACAAACATGCGCGAAGCCCCTTCTGGCTCGTGATTCTCGCCGGCGGCCCAAAACCCTCCGCCGGTCGTCGCCCTGGCCATGTTCCGCTGCCCGGCACCGTCGAGGGAACATCGAACACGTGCCATCGCGGACAACGCAAGCCTTGTGGAACCCTCTCGAACGCCCCTCGTCAACACGTGGGTTGGTCGTGATGATCCACACAAATAAGGCCACCATTGGGCAACATCGGTCACCGACCATCAAAACCCATAGTGG
>JALVRJ010000328.1 GCA_027031305.1 Hyphomicrobiales bacterium
CCGCAAGAGCGGCTTCATCGTCTCCGCGCCCAGCAGCCAGGTTTCCTCGCGCCCGCGCGCGTGCAGGATGCGGTCGGTGAACACGTGCCCGCGCTCGAAGTCCGCCGCCAGCTGCACCTCGTCGATGACCATGCAGTCCACGGGGATCGACAGCGGCATGGCCTCCACCGTGCACACGTAAAAGCGCGCCCGCTCGGGCCAGATCTTTTCCTCGCCCGTTATCAGCGCCACCTGCATGGCGCCCACCCGCGCCACCAGCCGGTCGTAGACCTCGCGCGCCAGCAGGCGCAGCGGCAGGCCGATCATGCCGGTGGGAAAGGTGAGCATCCGCTCCACCGCCATGTGCGTCTTGCCGGTGTTGGTGGGCCCCAGAAGGGCGATCAGGCGTTTGCTGCGCATGGGCTCTTCACACGCTCGGACAGGATCTCTCGGCAATGTGGCGCACGTGCAGGGAGTGCGCAACCACGCCACGTCCGCGTTCAACCGTTAACACTTGAAACAAATCCGAACATTCCGAAATCGAATCACCGACCCCTTCCATTTTCCGTGTTTGTTCGCGAAGCAAGGCGCTGCATCTGGCGTCCCACGCCGCGCCGGGCCACAAGCTCCCTCTCGAAACGGAATGCTGGCACCCCTGAATCACCGCGAAAGGGTTAACGCGCGGAACATCCGGCAACCATTTTCTTGACGCTTTCCCAACACCGTCATCGCGGCGAAAGCATGGCGGAACAACCTTTCAAACGCCATGCGAACAAGCCATGTCCGAATCGCTGATTCGGACAGATTTCCCATTTGTTCACGCAATATCTGGTGGATTCGCGCACCGGGGTCAACAACGCCTCCGCCACGAACACACCCATCTCCTGACCAGGGCGTTTCATTTCGGAACAGCCCCTCGGCCTCCCGGATCGCTACGACGGATTGCAGCAAATGACGCCAGCTTGCGCCAAGGCCAGCCGGCGCAACCCGCCCCTTGCCGCAACCGATCCCGAAGCAAGCGGGTGAAATCAGGCGTGGATGGGCTTGTCCACGCAGGCCAGCGCCGCCTCGCGCACCGCTTCCGACAGGGTGGGGTGGGCATGGCTCAGGTGGGCCAGGTCGCGCGCCGTACTCCCCGCCTGCATGAGCGCGGCCAGCTCGTGGATCATCTCGCCCGCCATCGGCCCCAGGATATGCGCCCCCAGTATCCGGCCACCCTCTTTCGCGGCGAGAAGCTTGACGAAACCGGCGGTGGCGTGCATGGCCCGCGCCCGGCCATTGCCCCGGAAATGGAACACGCCCTTCGCCACCTCCACGCCCGCCGCTTTCAGTTCTTCCTCGGTGAACCCGACGCTGGCCGCCTCCGGCGCGGTGTAAAGCACCGCCGGCACCAGGGCGTAATTCACCACCGCCTGGCGCCCCGCCAGCAGCTCGGCCAGGGCGTATCCCTCTTCCTCCGCCTTGTGCGCCAGCATTGGCTGGCCGATGACGTCGCCGATGGCGTAGATGCCCGTCGCGCTCGTCTCGAAAGCCTCGTTGACGGGGATGAAGCCGCGCTCGTCCGGCCTGATGCCAACCGCCTCCAGCCCCAGCCCCTCGGTCATCGGCACCCGCCCAGTGGCCAGCAGCACCCGCTCCGCGCGCAGGGTGTGGGTGGCGCCCTTCCTGCGGTTTTCCATTTCCACCCGCGCGCCGCCATTGTCGGCGCCGGCATGGGTCACGGCGTGGCCGACGAGAAACTTCATGCCGGTTTTCTTCAGCTCCCGTTGCAGGGTCTTGCGGATGTCGGCGTCCCAGCCGGGCAGAATCATGTCGTCATGCTCGATGATCGTCACCTCCGCCCCCAGCCGCCGCCACACCGAGCCCAGTTCCAGCCCGATGACGCCGCCGCCGATGACCGCCAGCGAGGCCGGCACCTCCGCGAAGGACAGCGCGCCGGTCGACGTGACCACGTATTCGCCGTCCACCTCCACGCCCGGCAGGTCCGCCGGCCGCGAACCGCTGGCGATGACGATGGCCCCGGCCTTGACCACCACCGGCTCCTCGCCCGGCACATCCACCACCTCCACCGCGTCCGGCGCCACGATGCGCGCCGTGCCCGGCATGTGCGCGATGCCGTTCTTCTTGAACAGCGCCGCCAGGCCCTGCACGTTGGCCTCCACCACCTGCGCCTTGTAGGCCATCATCTGCGCCACGTCCACGCGCGGCGCACAACCGACGATGCCGAAGGTGGCGAAATGATCCCGCGCTTCGTGAAACCGCTCGGAAACGTGCAACAGCGCCTTGGACGGGATGCAGCCGACGTTCAGGCAGGTGCCGCCCAGCACCGGACGTTTTTCCACCACCGCCACCTTCAGCCCCAGCTGCGCGCAGCGAATGGCGCACACGTAGCCCCCCGGCCCCGCCCCGATGACGAGCACGTCATACCGATCGCTCATGCGCCTTCCTCCACCTTGGCGTTGGTCATTAATTCACTCGTCATTCCGCCTCCCTTCGTCATTCCGGCCCCCCCTTCGTCATTCCGGCGAAAGCCGGAATCTCGTCCGACATACACAGGGACCCCGGCTTGCGCCGGGGTGACGGAGGGCGTTCACAAGTCCAGGATCAGCCGCTTCGGATCTTCCAGGAATTCCTTCACCCGCACCAGGAAGGTCACGGCCTCGCGCCCATCCACGATGCGATGATCATAGGTCAGCGCCAGGTACATCATCGGTCGTGCCTGGATGGACCCGTCCTCCATCACCACCGGCCGCTGCATGATCTTGTGCATTCCCAGAATGCCCGTCTGCGGCAGGTTGAGAATGGGGGTGGACATCAGCGAACCATAGACGCCACCATTGGTGATGGTGAAGGTGCCGCCGGTCATCTCCTCCAGCTTCAGGGTGCCGGCCCGCGCCCGCTGGGCGAAGTCGCCAATGGCCTTCTCGATCTCGGCCAGCGACAGCGTGTCGGCCTCGCGCACCACCGGCACCACCAGCCCCCTCTGCGTGCCCACCGCCACGCCGATGTGATAATAGTTCTTGTAGATGATCTCGTCGCCATGAATCTCGGCGTTGAGCTGCGGAATCTCCTTCAGCGCTTGCGTTACCGCGCGCACGAAAAAGCTCATGAACCCCAGTTTGACCCCGTGCTTGCGCTGGAACAGCTCCTTGTAGGCGTTGCGCAGATTGATGACCTCGCTCATGTCCACCTCGTTGAAGGTGGTCAGCATGGCGGCGGTGTTCTGCGCCTCCTTCAGCCGCCGCGCGATGGTCATGCGCAGGCGCGACATCTTCACCCGCTCCTCGCGCTCCGCGTCCTGGGGCGGCACATGCCGCGGCCGCTGCGCCACCTCCGCCGGCGGCGGCGTCAACATCGCCGAACCCGGCGCCGCCGCGGCCTGCGCCGGCGACAGCATCCGCGCCAGGGCTTCCTCGCGGCCGATGCGCGCCTTCGCCGGCGGCCGTTCGGCTCCCTTCTTCTCCTCGCCCGTTTTCCCGGCCGCCTGTCCGGAAGCGTCCGCCCCGGGCGCTTTCGCGGCCGCCTTTTCCGTCGCCGCGGGCGCTGGAGCCTCTTTCGCGGCG
>JALVRJ010000329.1 GCA_027031305.1 Hyphomicrobiales bacterium
TCCTCTCACACCACCGGGGCGCCGTAGCCGGCGGAGTATGGGACGGGGCCGGAGAAGGCGATGACGTCGCCATCTTCGAGGAACTCGTCCACGTTCAGCGGGCCCTTCAGCGTCGGCGTCACGTCCCGGCCGTTGAGCAGCACCAGGAAGACCTTGCCCAGCGGGATGTTCAGGCGCTTCACCACGTCCTCGATGGTGCTGCCGGGTTCCAGCTCCAGCTCGCGCTCGCCGCTGGCCGTGCCCATGCCGCTGGCCACGGCGTTGAACAGCCGCACCTTCACGCGGATGGGTTCATCCGGCATGTTGTGGCCGATGTGTCCGCTCATGCGCCATCTCCCTGCTGCGTCCGGCATCACCTAATACGCGCAAGGGGTATCGGGCAAGATGCGAAACACCGACATGACCAAAGTCATGCGCGGGGCGGTTCCCCCACGAACGTCCCCTGCCCCCCGTGGCTGCCCCAGCCCAGCAAGAAGGGCCCACGCACCGGCGCGTGAAATTCCAAACGCGCAAGGCCGCGCACGCGGCCGTCCCGCCCCACCGTGGCCTCGATGACGTCGATGCTTTCCGGCAAGGGGCCTCGCCCTTTTTCCGCCTCGCCACGTGGCAACCGCCGGCGCCTCAGCTCGCGGCGAATGTCCTCGGCCAGGAATGCTTCCGGCGTGCCGTCGCGGCCGGCGCGGTAATGGCGCGTGGAGACGACCGGCGTAGTGCTGCGCCAGATCCGCGCCGGGGCCAGCAATGGGTGTTCGTCCACCTCCGCCGGCGGCGCGGCCACCAGCGGCGTGCGCGGCAGCTCGGGGCCATACAGCGCCCGCAGCCCGCGCACCACGTCGATGAAATGCCGGTGCGGATTTTCCTTATCCAGCGTATCCGGCTTGCGCGCATCCGGGTGATTGTCGGCCAGCCACGGCGCAATGACGAGCAGATCCCGCACGCGACCATCGGCATCCGGCGGCGCGGCAAGGAACACGTGCCGGTGCGCGCCTGAACGCGCCGGTGCGGCCGAATGCCTCTCATGGCCGCTGAATAGGGGACATGTCTGTTCGCGCCGGTGCGTTTCGGCATCATGCCGCATCAGCGCCGCGCGAAGATATTTGAGCACCACGCCCCCATCCTGAGCCAAGACCCCCTCGCCGGGCAGGCGGAAGAGAAAGGCATCGCCGGGCTCGCTTTCGGCCCTGCGCACATCCTCGCGCACCGGCGCCATCAGGCCCAGGCCCAGGTAGCGGCCATCGCCGACGATGAGCGGCCCGGAAACCGGCCTGTCGAACACGATTTCCACATGCCACAGCCGCCCTGCGTGAAAGCGCCCGGCGGCATATTCCCCCGCCGGCGCGGCGTTGCGGTCGAACGGCTCGCGTTGCACGCGGATGGAAACGGCCCGCACCGCGACACCGGCATGACGCAGCGCCTGGCGCACCGCCGCGATTGCCTGTCGTTCGCGATGCAGCCGTTCGCTGCCGCTCAGGCGCCCCCGGCGCTTCACCGGCAGGGCCGCCGGTGTCACCGTCCGCCAGCGCAGCGCCGGCTCCGTGAAGTGCCTGTCGACAAATCCGTCATCCTCATTCGAAAGCACGGTGTTCCGGATGATTTCGCCGGTTTGCGGGTCCACCCTCTCGTCGGGAGAGAGGTTGGTGAAGGCCCAGAACACATCCTCCGCCCGCAGCGGACACCCCTGCGGCACCTCCACCAGCACCCGCCGGATGGCGCCCCCGGCGTGGACATGGCCGATGGACGGCAAGGGGACGATGCGCACCCGCCACGCCTTGTCCCGCTTGCCGGCATCGCGGCCAACGAGAAACCGCTCGATCTCCTCCACCCGTTCCGGCAACGCCGTCTTGAGGCGCGCCGCCGCCTCGTCCCGCAAGCGTTCCACCAGCGCCACCACCTTCGTCCGCCGCCATGGCGCATAAATCGTCGCGTCCTCGCCGCTGCGCAGGGCGAACACCCGCCGCCGAGGCGCGCACTCGTAACAGGCCTGCCCGAAGAACGCCTTGCGCGGCTGGCGGAACAGCTGTTTCACCTTGTTGCGGCCCTCCACGTGCGTTTGCAGGCGCCCGCGCATGTCTGCGTATCGTTCCCGCACACTGTTCAGCGAGCCACGGGCCGGAACCGCCAACGGCCGTTCCCTCCCGCGCGGTCGTGGCCGAAACAGCCTGAAGCCGGGCGCCTCCGATATCGCCTTCAGCGCCACCTCGTCCAGCCACTCCATGCGGGCAAAGGCCATGTCCACCCCGCGCCCGAACTGATACAGGCGGTGCGCGATATCCTCCAGCCGGTCGAAGTGCTCGGAGGGCATGTCGCCCGCCACGTCGCGCCACACATAGCTCAGCCGCGCATCGGCCATCAGCAGCCACGGGCGCACCAATTTGCCGACGCGTATTTCGCCCACCCTGTCCGGGTTGCCACCCACCGCGTCCAGGTCGTTGTTGGGCACGAAGGTAACATACTCCCGCCCCGGCGCCTCTTCCGGAGCGATGATCATCGGCGGCTCTCGTTCTTCCAGCCAGGCCAGCGCCGCCGCGTCTTCCTCCGCCAGCACATCACCGCGCGCCGCCGCCGCCACCAGCGCCTGGAACAGGCGGAAGGGGGCGGGCGGCCATTCCGGCAGGCCGTGCCAGCGGTCATCCAGCAGATGCACGTGAATGGCCAGATGCGGCGCGGGATCCGGCGCGGCTGCGGACATGGCTCAATCCTTCTGCTTCTTCGTCGCCGCCAGAACCTTTTTGGCCAGCTTGGGGTCGAACGTCGCCCGCACGTCCGGCCCCTTGCCGAACCGCGCCGCGGCCTCCCTGGCGAAAGCAACGGCATCGTCATGGGATAGCTCGATGTCCTCGCGCCGTCCGTCGCGATGAACCAGCTGCCACGGCGTGGATTCCTCCGGCTTTTCCACCAGCAGGCATCCCTGCCGCAGGAAATAATCCTGAGGATAGGTTGCCGCCACCAGCGTCAGAGCCAGGATGTAACGCCAAAGGTTCTTCGTCTCCTCTTCCGGTTCCGCCCGCAGCTGCCGCAGCGCCACCAGATTGACGGTGCAGTCGCGATAAACACCCCCGTTCGCGATGATCCCACCGGGGTCTCCCGTGCTGGGCACATCCACGAAACCGGCCTTGGCCAGCGGTGACTTCGTATCGCCCTCGGCCTTGCGCAGCTCGTCTTCCTTGAAACCCGCAATTTCCGCATATTCCTCTGGCCGCAGCGCCGCCTTGTATTGGGCCGAGCGTTTCAGATCGGACACGTCGCGGGCGCGGATGACGGAGTTGATAAGGCGCGGCACTTTCACCTGCGTGCCGCGCGAATCCCACACGCCGAACACCAGCGACGTCGGCGCCAACTTCGCCATGGGCAGGGCGTTTCCCTTCGCCAGCGCGGCGAAGGCTTCTTCGCCCAGCGCCACGTCTGCATTTTCCGGTTTCGAACTGCGCACCAGCGCGTCGGCCACCCGGTGCCCCACCTCGAAGATGGAGATTTCCCTCTTGCGCTTCTCGCCCTTTTCATTCTTCAGCTCCACCTCGATGCTGATCTGCGGCACCAACTC
>JALVRJ010000330.1 GCA_027031305.1 Hyphomicrobiales bacterium
GTCGATATACAGCGTGCCGGAACGCTCGCGTTGAAGCGCGGCGTGGGCGTCCGCCGTGGCCAGCGAGAAATAGTCCGGCAGCCGCCAGGGTTGCGTGGCATAGACGCGCACGCCGTATTCCACCCAGTTCTTGACCCCGGCGATGGAAAGCTGGGCGAACAGTTGCGGGGCGGAGCGGGCCAGCGGCTCGGCCGCCTCCTTCGCCACCTTCGCGGTGTGCAGCAGGATGCGCATCCAGTCGCGCAACAGCTCGGCGTCGCGCAGACGGCGGGCGACGAACGGCAGGTTCTGGAGGAACGGGGCGATGGCCTTCGGCGCGGCGAGGTCGGACAGCGAGCGGGCGGTGTCGGCCACGGCGAGGATGACGCCCTCGCCACAGTGGCGGGCCACTTCCGGCATCTCCTCGAGAAAGATGACCGGCAGGTCCAGCCCGCGGCCCAGGGCGCAGACGATGTCCGTGCCCCTCAGCCAGTTTTCGACGCCTTCGTTGCTCATGGCGCTCATGGCGTCCATGAGCGCGTCGGCGAAGATGTCGTCGATCTTCGACACGGCGCATTTCAGCCGGGCGCGGAAGGCGGCGATGTCCTGTTCACTCAGGCTCATGACGGTTCAGCCTCGGGCCTCGTCCAGAACCATGTCCACGGCGTGCATCAGGGTGTCGCGGATGTCGGCGTCGTCGGTGATGGGCCGCACCATGGCCATGGCGGCGGCGGCCTTCGGCGCCACGCCGGCGGCGATCAGCTGACCGGCATAGACGATGAGGCGGGTGGAGACGCCCTCGTCCAGCCCATGCCCCTTCAGCGCGCGGGCCTTGCCGGCGAGTTCCACCAGCTTTTCCGCCAGCGCCGTATCGATGCCGGCCTCGCGGGCGACGATGGCGGTTTCCACCTCGGCTTCGGGATAGTCGAAATCGAGCGCGGTGAAGCGCTGCTTGGTGGACTGCTTGAGGTCCTTCATCAGGCTCTGGTAGCCGGGGTTGTAGGAAATCACCAGCTGAAAGTCCGGGTGCGCGTGCACCAGCTCGCCCTTCTTGTCCAGCGGCAGGGTGCGGCGGTGGTCGGTGAGCGGGTGGATGACCACGGTGGTATCCTGGCGCGCCTCCACCACCTCGTCCAGGTAGCAGATGGCGCCGATGCGCGCGGCGATGGTCAGCGGCCCGTCGGCCCAGCGCGTGCCCTCGGCATCCAGCAGGAAGCGGCCCACCAGGTCGGCGGCGGTCATGTCCTCGTTGCAGGCGACGGTGATCAGCGGGCGCTTGAGCTTCCACGCCATGTATTCCACGAAGCGCGACTTGCCGCAGCCGGTGGGGCCCTTCAGCATCACCGGCAGACGGCGGGCCCAGGCCGCCTCGTAGAGCACCACTTCATCGCCAGTGGGCTGGTAGAAAGGCTCTTCTTCGATCAGGTATTGCGTCGTGTCGATGCCGGTCATGGTGCGCTCTTGATTGTCAGTTGCATTCTATCAGGGAAAAAGAGGGGAGGCGCATGACACACCTCCCCATTTGCTTCAGACCGCCGTCGTCAGGCGTGCTTGCCAAGCTTCTCGCGCCAGCCCGGATAGAGCTGATCGGCGTCCTGCGGGAAGCTCTCGAAGGCGCCGGCCAGTTCGGGGTGATCCTTGGCGTATTCGACCAGATCCACGCCCTCGCGCCAGGCCTCGAACGCCTGCCTGAGCGACTTGGCGCCGGCGACGATGCCATCCTTGTGACCCAGCGCGCCACCGCCGGAGGTCTGGATGATGTTGGCGTGGCCCAGGTTCTCGAAGAAGCCGGGCAGACGCAAGGCGTTCATGCCGCCGGAGATGATGGGCGTGGTGCCCTTCATCTTCCACCACGGCTGATGGAAGAACCAGCCGTCGGCCTCGTCTTCGGTGAGCATGTAGGCAACCAGCTTGTCCTCCGGCTTGCCTTCCATCTTGCCGAAGCCCATGGTGCCGGTGTGAATGCCCGAGGCGCCCAACATGCGCGACCACTTCATGTGGGCCAGCAGCGAATAGCCGCGGTTGGTGCGTTCGGAGGTGACCATGCCGTGGCCGGCGCGGTGGTAGTGGAGGAACTGGTTGGGGAAATAGCGCCGGGCCAGGGTGACCGCCGAGGGGCCGCCGACGAAGCCGTCCACCAGGAAGGCGACGTGATCGGCGTTCTCGCCGAAGGCCTCGAGGATGAACTCGCCGCGGCGGATCATCTCGAACGGGTCATCGGCGGTGATGTTGGCCGAGAACAGCTTGGCCTCGCCGGTCTCGTCCTGGGCGCGGCGCATGGCGTCGGCCACCAGCGGAATGGTCTCCTTCAGCGGCGCGAACACCTGGTTGCCCTGCGGCTCGTCGTTCTTGATGAAGTCGCCGCCCAGCCAGAACTGGTAGCAGGCATCGGCGAACAGCTTCGGGCGCAGGCCCAGCTTCGGCTTGACGATGGTGCCCACCACCATGCCACCATTTTCCAGGTCGCGGCCCAGCACGCGCCACATGTCGACAATGTTCTTCGACGGGCCGTCGAACAGCTTCATCAGCTCGCGCGGCACGTAGAAGTCCAGGAGTTTCAGATAATCGACATCGCCCATGCCCTGGTTGTTGCCGACCATGAGGGTCATCATGGACACGACCATGGCGCGGCCATCCTTGACGTTGCGGTCGATCAGCTCGATGGGATAGGCGATCTTCATCAGCTCCTTCTCCTCGTCGATCTCGTAGACGAGGGCGTCGACGGAGCGGGTGAAATCGTCGGTGGTGACCACCTCCACATTGGTGCCGGTGGAAGACTCGGCGGCCACATGGGCGGCGGTAGCCAGGTAGTCGTAGCCCGGCATGGGCTTCATCTTGTAGGCGGTGAGCACGTGGCGGCCACCGGCGATCAGGTCCTCTTCCTTGAGGCTCAGATCGGCGTAACGGCTGGATTGGTCGATTGCCATGTTGGAACCCTCCCGAATGACGGTTGCAAAACCGGCGGCGGTGCCGCCGTCTGACTGGCGTTGAAGCACAAATCCTGATAAAGAAAAAATCGATTATTTCGATAAATCTCATAGAGAACGATCTATGAAAAAGATTCCTCGCCTTGCCCGCCACATCACCATGCGGCAACTGGAGATCTTCGCCGCCGTGGCGCGCCTGCAAAGTTTCACTTCCGCCGCGAAGGAGCTGCACCTGAGCCAGCCCACGGTATCCATGCAGGTGGCGAAGCTGGCCGATGCGCTGGGGTTGCGGTTGCTGGAGCCGGTCGGCCGCGGCGTGCGGCTCACCGCCCAGGGGCGCAAGGTATATCAGGTGGCCACCGACATCCTCTCGAGGGTGGAACATTTGAGCGAGCTGGCGCAGGAGCTGCGCGGGGAAACCGGCGGTGATCTGCGCATCGCCACCGTCACCAGCGCCGCCTATTTCCTGCCCCACATTCTCGGTGCCTTCCTAAAGCGCTATCCGCAGGTGGAGCCGTTCCTGTCCATCACCAACCGCGCCCAGGTCATCGAGCGCTTGCGCACCGGGGCGGACGACATCATCATCATGGGCCGCGCGCCACAGGAGCTGGACGTGGTGGC
>JALVRJ010000331.1 GCA_027031305.1 Hyphomicrobiales bacterium
GAAATCGGCCGAAACTGCCGTCTTCCTGCAAAATCCATTACTTCGAGACGAAAAATACAACAGCAATATCAGTGCATTATGTATACATCACGAGAGACTCTGGTATAATACCCTCTCGATCACCGATCATCCGGCCAATGTTCCCCTTCTGCCTGCTCCTTCAAACAGGTTGCCACACGTCTTTCAACGTCATCTTTCATAAGCTCGGACGTCCATTTACAACTTCTTCAGAAACACCCGCTAGCAATTGAACAAGCGGGTTTTTGCCATTTTTTCCTATGTCGGCATCGGGGGAGGCGTGCCGGGGGCTGTATGCGCGTCTGCCACAAATGAAATGCAGTCGCCACCGCTCAACAAGGCGTGAATGCAAATGACCATACAGCCCACCCACCTCTTTTCGGCATGGCGCCTGATGATCGCGGGCTCGCTCCTGGCATTCAGCCTGTTCATGTCGCTCAGCACCGATTACGCCCAGCGCGGCATAGAGCGCATCGTGCGCCTGGTGGCGACCAATCGCATCGAGGACTGGTCCACCCACATCGCGGAAAAATATCCATCCATCATCAGGAATTTCGGCAAGGCGCCCATCCCCGACGAAGCGCTCGCCGACCTGCGGCGCGAAGCCGAGCTCTACGGCGTCAAGGCCTTCGAGATCATTCCCCCCTACGACTCCCTTGGCAAGCTGCGCGTTTATGCCAGAAATACCTTCGCCGACCCCGAGCACAAGCTTGCCACCGCCGCCCTGAAGGTGAACTCCCCCGACGCCCTGAAAGAGCGGGCCGGCCTCGTGAAGGTGCGGGTGCCGCTTAAGGACATGAAGGGACACGAGATCGGCGAACTCGTCGCCGTTGCCGATGAAAAGAAGCTCCACGCCCGGCTCATCGGCGCCCTCAGGCACGTTCTGCTGACCGCCCTGGCGGTGCTCGCCATCATTCTCGTCATCGCCCTGTTTCTCTTCCGTCGCCTGCACACGGACGCCGAGCTGCACCTGCACCGCGTCCGAGACTACGACGACCTCACCGGTCTGCCCAACCACCACGCCTTCGAGGAAATACTGGACGAGCTCACCGGCGCCAACGCCGAGAAGAATGCGACCGCCATGGCGCAAGCCGGGGAACGAACCCCTTTCGCCTGCATCTCTCTCGGCATCAACGAGCTGGGCAAGATCACCTGCTCTGAAGGGCACGAGGGCGCCGGACATGTTCTGCGCACCATGGCCGGCCGCTTTGCCCGCGTGGCGCACGAACACGGCGCCCATGTCTTCCGCATGGAACGCGACGAGTTCATCATCATCCTGCCCACGCCCGGGCAACGTCAGCAAGCCTATGATCTGGCCGAGAAATTGCAGCAGGAGGCGTACCGCCCGCTTTACTGGCGCGGCAAGTCCCTGGCCGTCACCCTCGCCGTCGGCATCACCTTTTTCCCGGAGGACGCCGCCACCCGCGCCGAGGTGGTGCGGCAGGCCACTCTGGTCCGCCGCGCGGCCAGGGAAGCCCATGGCGGAATTTGCGTCTACGACGTGAATCTCGACAAGCAATATAACGAAAAGGCCGCCATCGAGCGCCTGCTGCGCAAGGCCGCCCGCAACTGCTCCAGCTATTTCAGCCTGAATTTCCAGCCCATCGTGGAGCTGGAACATGAACATCTTCACGGCTTCGAAGCCCTGCTTCGCCTCACCGACGACGAGGGCAACACCATCTCGCCAGAAGTGTTCGTGCCCATGGCCGAGCAGCTGGGGCTGATGGACGACATCGGCGCCTGGGTGCTGAAGGAAGCCTGCATCATCGCGGCCCATTGGCCCGACCACCTGCACGTGGCGGTCAACCTCTCGCCCACGCAGTTCGAATCGGGCGAGCTGGTATCACACGTCGCGGAGGCGCTGGAAACCTCCGGCCTCGCCCCGCACCGGCTGGAGCTGGAAGTGACCGAAAGCCTGATGATGGGCAACTGGGACGCCGCCAGCACGCAGCTCGAACAATTCCGCGCCCGGGGCATGAAGATCGTTCTGGACGACTTCGGTACCGGCTATTCTTCCATGAATTACCTCTGGAAATTCCGTTTCGACAAGCTCAAGATCGACCGCTCCTTCACCCAGGCGACCTTCGCCTCGTCGGAAGCCCGCAACATCCTGCGCGCCCTGCTTGTCATGGCCCGCTCGTTGCGCCTGCCCGTGGTGGCGGAAGGCATCGAAACCCTCGAACAGGCCGTCTTTCTGCGCAAGTTCCGCTGCAACTACGGCCAGGGCTGGTATTATGGCAAGCCTAAGAAAGCCGCCGAGCTTTCAGCCATCATCATGCGTGACTGGCAACGCCGCCGCGATGTCTATCCCCGGCATCCCGATGCCGCCGAAATCGCCCGCCGCAGCGCCGCGCTGTGACGGCCTCCCGCGCCCGTCGACGGCGCACCCGGCCCAGCTGACCGGCCAACAAGGCGCTGATCAACGGCACTTGCGCAACATGGAGGCCATCTTCGAGATGGTCTTCTGGTAGACCGTGGCCCGGTTCCACTGCTTGATGACCTGGTAATTGGCCGTGCCCGGCGCATAGGGCTGGCCTGCTCGCCACCCGTGCGCGCGCAGGAAATTGGCCGTGGAGGCCAGCACGTCCGGCACCGAGTGAATGAGGTCGCGCCGGCCATCGCCATCGAAGTCCACCGCGTATTGCAGGTATTTCGAGGCCAGGAACTGCGTCTGGCCGATCTCGCCGGCCCATGCCCCGCGCAATTGCCTCGGGCTCATGTCGCCGCGCGCCACGATCCTGATCGCGCTCATCAGTTCACGGCGAAAGAAATCGGCCCGCCGGCAATCATAGGCGAGAGTGGCCAGCGAGCGCAGGACCGACATCTTGCCCGAATTGCGGCCATAGCCCGTCTCAAGCCCCCAGATGGCGGTGATCACCTCTCGCGGCACACCGTAGCGGCGCTCGATGCGATCGAAGACGCGGCCATATTTGCGCATCATCCTGCACCCCTTGCGGATCAGCGCGTTGTTCACCCGAAGCCGCCAGAACTTGTCGAAGGAAAGCTTGAAGGAATGCTGATTGCGGTCGAGCTTGATGACATAGGGATGATAGGTCACGCCCTTGAGCGCACGTTCCACCGCCCGCCGCGGGATACCCCGCGCCACCGCCTGCTGCTTGAACTTCGCCAGCCATCGGTCGAAGCCAGCGCCCGTATTGCCACAGTCGCGCGCCGCCAGCGCCGGCCCCGCCAGCGCCACCAGCATCACGCCGCCAATCATGAAAGCCCCCAGTTTCCGCATGATCCTTTCCTTCTTGTCCTTCTTGCAAACGCTCGACACTCCGCGCCCCACGAGCGCACCAAGCCGATTCGCCGCGCAGGATACCAGATTTTGCGGCGATTTCGGGCCTCCCGCGCCTCCACCCAACGCCTTGCTCGGCTCGTCGAGTGATCGGACGGAAAGTGGGCCGGAATTGTTCGCGCCATGGCGGGAATCAATAGAACAGCGACGACACCGAGCGCTCTTCCGCCGTGCGCCGCACCGCCTCGCCCAGCAAC
>JALVRJ010000332.1 GCA_027031305.1 Hyphomicrobiales bacterium
CCCCAACGCCCGGCCCACGCTCATGGGCTTCCCCGTGGTGGAGGTGGAGACCATGCCGGACATCGCCGCCGGCGCGCACGCCATTGCGTTTGGCGACTTCCGCCGTGGCTACCTGGTGGTGGATCGCACCGGCGTGCGCGTGCTGCGCGACCCGTTCACGGCCAAGCCGTATGTGCTGTTCTACACCACGAAGCGCGTCGGCGGCGGCGTGCAGGACTTCGCCGCCATCAAGCTGCTGGAATTCAGCGTGTAATCAACGAGCAGGGCGGCATTTTCCCGTCACCCCGGCGCAAGCCGGGGTCTCGTGCCACAGACGATGCACTGGCGAATTTCTCGTCATCCTGGCGAAAGCCAGGATCTCGGGTCACAGGCTCATGTATCAATGGCGTGAGATACCGGCTTTCGCCGGTATGACGAGGAAAATGTCCAGCGAAGATATATATGACCGCACCCTGAACACGCGAACAGGGCAGGGGGGCGCTCTCACGCGCTCCCCGCCCACCTTCCCTTCCAAACGACAAGAGGCTCTCATGCCGCTACAGAACGTCTCGCCGCCGGGCGGGCTGGCGGTGTCGCTCGCCCGTGCGAAGGAACATCTGCGCGCCGACGATACCGCCGACGATGCGCTCATCACCGACATGATCGCCGCCGCCACCCGCCGCATCGAACGGGAAACGGGCCTGGCGCTCGTCACCAGCCAGTGGCGGCTGCTGGCGGATGCCATGCCGCGCGATTGCACCTTCCGCATCCCGCTCGCGCCCGTCGCCAGCATCGACGAGGTCGCCGTGCGCACGGAAAGCGGCTGGCAGACGGTGCCGGCCAGCGATTGGCAGGCCGACCTCGCCGCGCGCCCGGCCCGCCTCGTCGCCAGCGGTGAATGGCCCCGGCCCGATGGTGCGCCGGGCGCCATCCGCATTACCTTCACCGCCGGCTTCGGCGCCACGCCGGAGGCCGTGCCGGAGGAGCTGCGCATGGCCGTGCTCATCCTCGCCGCGCACTATTACGAATTCCGCGAGGGCGGCGCCGCGCCGAAAGGCCTGCCGCCGGAGGTCATTTCCCTCCTCACGCCGTGGCGGAACATCTCGCTCTGAATCGGATCATGAGAAACAACCATCCCCGCATCGCCCGGCTCGGCGTTCGCGTAACGCTGGAGCAGCCACAGGCAACGGAAGACGAACTGGGCGGCCGCGCCATCACCTGGAACGCGCTCGCCACCTTCTGGGCCGGCATCGAACCACTCATCAGGCGCGAAACCGCCGATAGTCTCTGGCACGACCAGCCGGCGGGCCGCCTGCGCGCCCGCATCTGGCTGCGCCAGCGTTCGGACGTCACGCCCGCCCCCGGAATGCGCCTCGTCGAGGCCGCCACCGGGCGCGCCTGGCACATCGGGGCCGTGGCCGACCCGGACGGCGCCCGCCGTTACTGGCTCTGCCTGTGCGAGGCGAGGCCACTGTGATGAAGCCTCCGTCCGCCATTCTCCGCGCCCGCCTCGAGGCGCTGGCCCGCCGCCTGCACGCGCGCTTGCCGCAAGGTGCCGCCATCTGGGCCGAGGCGATTGACGACGAACGGGGCGAGCTGCGCCTGCTCGCCCCGCGCCATCTGAAACCGTTCATCCGCAAGCTGATGGAGCGCCAGCCATGACCATCCATGCCGCAACCGCCCTGGAAAAGGCCATCGTCCAGCAACTGCGCAACGATGCCACGCTCACGGGTCTGCTGGGGGGCGCGAAGGTGTACGACCACGCCCCCCGCCGCGAGGAACCGCCCTACATCACCGTCGGCGACATCGAGACCACGGCCTGGGACACCTTTCAGGCCCGCGGCCACCAGCACCGGCTCACCTTGCACGTGTGGACGGATCACCGTGGCCGGCGGGAGGCCTTCCGCATCCTCCACCGGCTGGACGAGCTGCTGGACGAGGCGGCGCTGACGCTGGACGGCGGCCATCACCTGGTGAGCCTGCGAACCACCTTCTGGACGGCGCTGCCCGACCCCAACGGCCGCCACGTGCGCGGCCTCATCCGCCTGCGCGCCATCACCCATATCGTCTGAAGCCTGTGGCCACCTTGAAAATCCTCCCCCTGGCAGGGGGAGGTCGGCCCCGTCAGGGGCCGGGAGGGGGTCGGGCCACAGGTTCCGGGCGATCCCTTTCCTCGCAATTGCTACAGAAAGGATGCTTCCATGTCTGCCCAGAAAGGACGCGACCTGCTGCTGAAGGTGGATTCCGACGGCCTCGGCACGTTCACCGCCGTCGCCGGCCTGCGCAGCCACCGCCTGAGTTTCGCCACCGGCACGGCGGACGCCACGCACCAGCTGTCCCCCGGCCAGTGGCGCGAGTTGCTCGCCGGCGCCGGCGTTCGCCATGCTTCCATCTCGGGAAGCGGCATCTTCCGCGACGAGCCCAGCGACGCCCTCGTGCGCCAGTTCTTCTTCGACGACGTCATTCGCGACTGGCAGGTGATCGTGCCCGATTTCGGCATCGTCCAGGGGCCGTTCCAGATCACGGCGCTGGAATATGCCGGCGAACACGAGGGCGCACTCACCTTCGAGCTGTCGCTGGAATCCGCCGGTCAGCTCACTTTCACCGCCATCTGAACGGCGGAAACCGCCTTCGTTCAACCTGAATCAACTTCTCAAGCGAGGTTGAATCGGAATGTGAATATCTACGCTGACACAACCTAAAGAAGCACGCGCTTCTCAATACGAAACAAAAGGTTGCAAAAGAACATGAAAACAGAATCGGAAGTTGAGGAACCACTCACATGCCGCGTTCGCCGGACATCATCGCCTGTCTGAACGGCGAGAAATATCGCCTGCGCCTCACTCTGGGCACGTTGGCCGAACTGGAGGAGGCGCTGGGCGCCGATAGCCTCCTGGCGCTGGTCGAGCGTTTCGAGCAGGGCCGCTTCACCAGTCGCGATCTCATCCGCCTTGTTGCCGCCGGCCTGCGCGGCGCGGGCCATGCCGTCACCGACGAGGAGGTGGCGGGGATGACCCATCCGGACGGCGTGCAGGGCTTCGTCACGCTGGCCGCGCACCTGCTGGCTGCCGCTTTCCCCGCCGTGAATTCGCGGCAAAGCGTGCCGGACGGGCAAACATGACCCGATTTCCTTTCCAGCGGCTTTACGTGCTGGCGGTGCTGCGGCTGGGGATTGCGCCATCGGAGTTCTGGGGCATGACCCCGCGCGAGCTGTTCGCGTTGCTGAAGCACGCGCTGCCACCCGCGCCGCCTGACCGCGCCACCCTGGAAGACCTCATCAGGCGCTATGGTGATTGAAGAGCATTATCCCGGCGCAAGCTGGATTGCGTGCCATAGACTGCTGCATTTGTGAGTCTCTCGTCATCCTGGCGAAAGCCAGGATCTCAAGCCTCAGGCATATGCATCAAGTGGCACGAGATACCGGCTTATGCCGGCACACCGTGGAAAGACAGAGCAACCATCATGCCCGATCAACTGGAAGAAGTCGTTATTCCCGTGCGGCTGGAAACGGCGCGCATGCGGCACGAGATGCAACAGATTCAGCGTCTTTCCGCCGGTTTCGCCAGCACCATCAGCCGTGGTTTCGCCGATGCCATCCTGTCGGGACGCAAGTTCTCCGATGTATTGCGCTCCATCGCCCGCTCGCTCATCCGCATGTCCCTGCAGGCGGCGTTGAAGCCCCTGATCGGGGGTCTCACATCGGCCATTGGCGGCGCGCTGGGCAGTGTGATGCCCTTCGCTCGCGGTGGCGTGGTGAACGGCCCGACGCTCTTTCCCATGGCCCGCGGCATGGGGCTGATGGGCGAGGCCGGGCCGGAAGCGGTATTGCCGTTGGCGCGCGGGCCGGATGGCCGGCTGGGCGTGCGCGCGCAAGGTGGCGGTGCGGCGTCTGTCAACATAACCATGAACATCAGCACGCCAGATGCCGAGAGCTTCCGTCGCAGCCGTGGCCGCATCGCCGCCGAACTGGCCCGCGCCGTCGCCGAAGGCCAGCGCCAGCTATGACAAGGCAGCCATCTGATGATTGGCGGCATGCAGCGTCTTGCGCATTTTCTCGATGGAACGGATGAGATGTGGATTGCGCAGCGAGTGCCGGGTCAGAAGCTGCACGGGCTGGTCGAACAGCCGCTCCAGCGCTTCCAGCAGCCCGAAATACTGATCCGCCGGCCCCATGCCGGGCGCAGGGTCGAACTCCACCAGCAGATCGATATCGCGCGGCTCTCCATCGTCGCGTGCCGCCGATCCGAACACGTCCAGCCGCCGCACATGATAGCACCGGCACAGCGTTTCGATGGCCGCGCGTTGTTTATCGATCACTGGATGCATCGTTTCCTCCTTTTCCCGGCTCAATCTACCACGAATAGGATGTTTCCGAAATGATTGCCTTTCATGACGTGCGCTTTCCGCTGGACATTGCGCGCCGCGCCCTGGCGCATGTTGAGCGCCGCACGGAGGTGGTGGCGCTAGCCTCAGGGCACGAGCAGCGCAACGCCCGCTGGCGCTTTGCCCGCCGCCGTTGGCAAGTGGGCTATGGCGTGAAGACCATGGACGACCTGCACACGGTTATCGCCTTCTTCGAGGCCAGGCGCGGGCGGCTGCACGCCTTCCGCTTCCGCGACTGGGCCGACTGGAAGTCCTGCCCACCGTTGCAGGAGCCGACGCCCACCGACCAGGAGCTGGGTACCGGCGACGGCAGCACCACCACCTTCCAGCTGGTCAAGCGCTATGGCGATGCCGCCAATGCCGAGGTGCGCCGCATCACCCGCCCGGTGCCCGGCAGCGTGCGCGTGGCCATCGACGGCGCCGAGCTGACCGGCGGTTTCACCGTGGATCACGCCACCGGCCTCGTTACCTTCGACACCGCGCCCGCCGCTGGCGCGCTTGTCACGGCGGGCTTCGCGTTCGACGTGCCGGCCCGCTTCGATGCCGACGAGCTGCGCATAGACCTGGAAAGCTACCGCCTCGGCCAGGCTCCCGACATCGACATCGTGGAGGTGCGCGAATGATTTCTTGTTCGTCATTGCCGGCCTTGTGCCGGCAATCCAGGGCCAAAATCTGCAAGGGCAATGGTGCGCCACATTTCATGCCTCACACTCACGTGCGCGTTGTCCTGGATGCCCGGAACAAACCCGGGCATGACGAGTTTGGTGGTGATACGGTGGAGATGTGGCCATGAAATCCATCCCCTCCAGTCTGCAAGCCAAGCTTGATTCTGGCGTCACCACGCTGTGTTACTGCTGGAAGCTGACACGTGCCGACGGCACAGTCATGGGCTTCACAGATCATGACGAAGACATCGCTTTCAATGGCGTCGTCTTCAAGTCCGCTTCTGGCCTTATCGGATCCGATGCCGAGCACAAGCTTGGCCTGGCCGCCGCCGACATGGAGATCGCTGGCGCCATTTCGGCCGATGCCATCACTGAGGCCGACCTCGCCGCCGGAAAATACGATGGTGCGCAAATCGAACTGTGGCTGGTGGATTGGCGGCGACCATCCGACCGCATGTTGCTGCGCGCCGGTCAACTGGGCCGGGTGCGTCGTGGTCAGACGCATTTCGAGGCCGAAGTGCGCACGCTGGCGGCGCGGCTGGCGGAGGTGCGCGGGCGGCTGTTCGCCCACGGCTGCGACGCCGAACTGGGCGATGCCCGCTGTGGCGTCAACCTTGACGACCCGCGCTGGCAAGCCACTGTCACTATCACCGCCCTGATCGGTGAAAGACTGAAGGTTGACGGCGCTTCCGGCTTCGCGGCCGGCTTTTTCACCCATGGCCGTATCGAGGTCATTTCCGGCGCCGCCAGCGGATTCACCAGCCCTGTTGTCGCCCATCGGCTCCAGGAAGGGCAGGCGCTGCTGACGCTGGCCCGGACACCACCCGCCACCTTGGCCGTGGGCGATGCCGCCACCCTCGTCGCTGGCTGCGACCATGCCTTTGCCACCTGCCGTGACAAGTTCGCCAATGCCGCCAATTTTCGCGGTTTTCCGCATATGCCGGGCAACGATTTCGCCATCAGCTATCCCGTCCCCGGCGACGGTGACCTGGACGGCGGAAGCATGAATCATTGAGCAACATGTCTTCAAGCAATTCTTCCGCGCGCATCGTGGCCGAAGCGCGCCAGTGGCTGGGCACGCCCTACGTGCACCAGGCCAGCCGCAAGGGTGTGGGCTGCGACTGCCTCGGGCTCGTTCGTGGCGTCTGGCGTGCCGTCATCGGCCCCGAGCCGGAAACGCCGCCCCCATATTCCGCCAGCTGGACAGACGTCCTCGATGGCGAGCGAGAATCCCTGCTCGCCGCCGCCCTGCGCCACTTGCATCCCATGTGGCTGGCCGCCGAGGGTGCCTCCGGTCTGCCCCTCGTCCACCCCGGCCAGGTGCTGTTGTTTCGTTACCGCGCCCACCTGCCGGCCCGCCACGCCGCCATCGCCACCACGCCCGACACCATGATCCATGCTCAGGAAAATATTGGCGTGGTGGAAGTGCCTCTGGGCGGTTGGTGGCGGCGCCATCTGGTGGCGACATTCGAATTTCCGGAGGTCGAAGACTGATGGCCACCATCGTTCTGTCCACCGTCGGCGGCGCCATTGGCAGCGTGTTCGGGCCGCTGGGTCTGCTGGCCGGGCGCGCCCTTGGCGCCATGGCCGGCGCCGCCATCGACGGCACCCTTGCCGCTTCGCTGAGTCCGGCGCGGCACGTGCAAGGCCCGCGCCTGAAGGAACTGCACGTGCAAGCCTCCACCGAGGGCGCCCCCATTCCGCGCATTCATGGCCGCGTGCGCCTGGCAGGCCAGATCATCTGGGCCACGCGCCTGGAAGAAGAGGTGCGCACACAATCCGGTGGCGGCAAGGGAGGTGGCCCGAAGGTGAAGAGCACCACCTACCATTACCATGCCAATTTCGCCGTCGCCTTGTGCGAGGGGCCCGTGGCGCGCATCGAGCGCATATGGGCCGACGGCAAGCCGCTGGACGTGGCGGCCGACGGCATCGTTATGCGCTTCTACCCCGGCACCGAGACGCAAGACGTCGACCCGCTCATCGCCGCCCGGGAAGGCGCCGCCAACGCCCCCGCCTATCGCGGCACCGCCTACGTGGTGTTCGAGCGCCTGGCCCTGGAACCCTTCGGCAACCGCATTCCGCAGTTTACCTTCGAGGTCGTGCGCCCGGTGGACGACGTGGCGGACAAGCTGCGGGCGGTGAACATCATTCCCGGCGCCGGCGAGTTCTTCTGCGACCCGCGGGTGATGACGAAAACCGACGGCCCCGCCATGGCCAGCGCCGAAAACGCCCACGCCAGCGAGAAACGCAGCGACTGGAGCGTTTCCATCGATCAGTTGCAGGCCACCGCGCCCAACCTGCAAAAGGCGGCGCTGGTGGTCAGCTGGTTTGGCGACGACCTGCGCTGTGGCCACTGCGCCATCCGTCCGAAGGTGGAGGTGGTGCAAAAAATGACCGATCCGGAGCAATGGCGCGTGGCCGGGTTGACGCGCGCCAGCGCGCAAACCGTGTCGCAACGCGATGGTCGCCCGGCCTTCGGCGGCACGCCTTCGGACGCTTCCGTCATCCACGCCATCCGCGATCTCACCGCGCGCGGGCTGAAGCCGGTACTCTATCCTTTCGTCATGATGGACATTCCGCCTGGCAACGGCCTGCCCGATCCTTACGGCGGTGCCGAACAACCGCCTTTCCCCTGGCGCGGCCGCATCACGTGTGACCCGGCGCCTGGCCATCCCGACAGCCCGGACAGGAGCGCTGTCGTAAACACCCAACTCGATGCCTTCATCGGCAAGGCGCAGCCTTCGGACTTCAGTCTCAATGGCGACGAGGTGGTCTATTCCGGTCCTGACGAGTGGAGCTACCGCCGCTTCATCCTGCATTACGCCTGGCTGGCAAAGGCCGCTGGCGGGCTGGAGGCCTTTCTCATCGGCTCGGAGCTGCGCGGCCTGACCTGGTTGCGAAACGGCCCGGACGGCTATCCATTCGTGCAGGCCTTGCGGCAGTTGGCGGCGGATGTGAAGAGCATCCTCGGATCGTCGGTGAAGGTGAGCTATGCCGCCGATTGGTCGGAATGGTTCGGCCACCACCCGAACGATGGTTCCAACGACGTGTATTTCCATCTCGATCCGCTGTGGGCGGATGCCAGCATCGACTTCATCGGCATCGACAACTACATGCCGCTGGCCGACTGGCGTGGCGGCATGGATCACCTGGACGCGCGGGCCGGTGCGAAGAGCATCTACGATCAGGACTATCTGAAGGCCAACATCGCCGGTGGCGAGGGATACGACTGGTATTATGCCAGCGCCGCCGACCGCGACGCTCAAGTGCGCACGCCCATTACCGACGGCGCCCACAACAAGCCATGGGTGTTCCGTTACAAGGATATCCTGAACTGGTGGCAAAACCAGCACTTCGATCGTCCCGGCGGCGCCGAGAGCGCCACCCCCACCGCCTGGCAACCACAAGGCAAGCCCATCTGGTTCACCGAGGCCGGCTGTCCGGCGCTGGACAAGGGCGCCAACCAGCCCAACGTCTTCTATGATCCGAAGTCCTCCGAAAGCGCGCTGCCGTATTTCTCTTCCGGCCGTCGCGACGACGCCATGCAGAAGGCCTACATGCGTGCCATGCTCGACTATTGGAACGCACCGGGCGCCCACAACCCGGTTTCCTCCGTCTATGGTGCGCCGATGGTGGATGCGGAAAGCATCTTTTTTTGGGCCTGGGACGCCCGGCCCTATCCCTGGTATCCGGCCCGCACCGACGTGTGGGCCGACGCTGCGCCTTACGAGGTCGGCCACTGGCTCAACGGCCGGCTGGACGCGCCCTCTCTGCCCGCCCTCGTGCGCGCCATCCTGGCCGACTGGCGGTTCCCGACGGACAGGCTAGGCATCGAGGGCATTCCGGGGCAGGTGACGGGTTACGTGCTGGACCGCCCCATGAGCGCCCGTGCGGCCCTCGAGCCTCTCGCCGCCGTCTTCGGCTTTGATGCCGTGGAAAGCGGTGGCAAGCTGGTCTTCCGACCGCGCCAGCAACGCGTCACGGCCACCCTCGAGGCCGAGCGGTTCGTGGAGGACAGCGCCGACACGCCGTTGTTCGAGATCGCCCGTGCCGACACCACCGAAACCCCCGAGGCCCTGGCGCTGTCCTACCTGGAGGAGACGGCGGAACACCGCACCGCCGTCATCCGCGTGCGTGCCACTGCGCAAGGCGCGCTGGTGGCCGACAGTGGCCGCGAGCCCATGCTGAGCCTGCAATTGCCCGCCGCCTTGCCGCAATCGGTGGCTGGCGGATTGGCAAGCATGGCCCTGCGGCAGGCCCGCGTCGGGCGCGAGCGCGCCTCCTTCATCCTCGGGCCGGAACACCTGGCCCTGGAGCCGGGCGACGTTGTCTCCCTGGCCTTGCCCGCCAACTCTTCCGCCGCTACGACTGGCCGTCTCTGGCGCATCACCAGCGTGGCCCAGGAAGGTTTGACGCGCCGCATCGAGGCCATCGCCCATGATCCGCTGGCGCTGGAGCCGCCACCATGGCCATCGCGCCGATATCGTGCCGCCGGCCGCCAGCCCCTGCCGGCACCGGAGGTGCTGGTGCTGGACATCCCGCGCCTGGCCGATGACCATGATGCCCGCCGCCCCTATGTCGTGGCCTTTTCCAGCCCCTGGCCCGGGGGTGTGAGTGTCCTCAAGCGCCCCACGGACGCGCATACCTCGCTCATTGCGCCGGCCATCATCGGCGAGCTGCTGGATGATCTGCCCCCAGGCCGCCCCTGGCTGTGGCAACGCGTGCCCGGCGTGCGGGTGAAAATCCATGGCGGCCACCTTGCCTCGGTGAATGAACACAAGCTCTTCGCCGGCCACAATGCCGCTGTCATCGGCCGCTGGCAGAAAGCGGACGGCGTTTGCACCGGCACTTTCGAGGTGGTGCAGTTCCGCAATGCCGAGCTCATCGCGCCCGGTGTGTGGCGCCTGTCCATGTTCCTGCGCGGCCAGCGCGGTTCCGAGCCGGAAATCACCACCCATCCCGCCGGCAGCCGCTTCGTGCTGCTCGATGCCGCCCTGGCACAGCTGGCCGGCTCCGGCGACGCCGACATCGGCCAGTTACTGGACTTGCGTGCCGGCCCCGCCAGCCGCGATGTGACCGACGCCACCTGGCGCGACCTTGCCGTGTCCTTTGCCGGCAGGGGCTTGCGTCCACTGTCTCCGGTCCATCTGCGCCGCCGCGTGGAGGACAATGGCGACTGGACGTTCACCTGGATTCGCCGCGCCCGCCTGCCCGAAGCCGCCGATGCCTGGGGAATGGGCGACGCTCCGCTCGTCGAGGAACGTGAGCGATATGAACTCGCCTTGTTCGACGGCGCCACGGAAATCCGCCGCTGGCGGGTCGACGCGCCGCGCGCCACCTGGACGGCGGCGCAACGGGCGGCGGATTTCCCCGCCGGCCTGCCCGCGCAAGTCACCCTGCGGGTGGCGCAAATCTC
>JALVRJ010000333.1 GCA_027031305.1 Hyphomicrobiales bacterium
TTGGACACCAGCGGGCGCAAGCCGGCATCTCGTGCAACGGATTTCTGGACAAGCAGCCCGAAACCCCGGCTTTCGCCGGGGGCAGTGCTGGTTTCCCCGCCGGAAGGAGCGTACGCCCCTTCCGGCAGGAATCGTTCTGATCGGACGCCCCTACTTTCCGGCCGCCAGCTTCAGGGCGATGAACTGCGGCTCGTAGTTGTTGGCCTTGCGCCGCACCAGCAACGGGATGGCCTTGCGCCCCATGCCCTTCACCTTGGCGATGGCCTTTTCCAGGTCGGCGGTGGCTTTCAGCTCCATGCCACCTGCCTCGGCGATCACGTCGCCGGGCATCAGACCCTTCTCCGCCGCCTGCGAGCGCATATCCACCTTCAACACCACCAGCCCCTGCTTCACCGAGGCGGGAATGCCGTGTTCCTTGCGCAGTTCCGGCGTCAGCGCCAGCAACTTCATGCCCAGCAGCTCCACCGGCCCGGCCTTTTCCTTCTTTTCCGGCTTTTTCGCCTTCTTCAGCAGGCCCTTCTTCTCGGCCTCTTCCAGCCGGCCAAGGGTCACCTTCAGCGCCACTTCCTTGCCATCGCGGATGACCTTCACCAGCACTTCCTCGCCCACCGGCGTTTCCGCCACGATGCGCGGCAACTCGCGCATCTTGCGCACACGCCGACCGTTGAATTCGACGATCACGTCACGTGGCCTGATGCCGGCCTTTTCCGCCGGCCCGCCCGGCGTCACCTCGGCCACCAGCGCCCCTTCCGGGCTTTTCAGGCCCAGCCCCTCGGCCAGCTCCTCGGTAAGCGTCTGAATCCGCACGCCCAGCCAGCCGCGGCGCGTCTCGCCATACTCCACCAGCTGCACCACCACCTGCTTGGCCAGATTGGACGGTATGGCGAAGCCAATGCCCACCGAGCCGCCGGAGGGCGACAGGATGGCGGAGTTCACGCCGATCACCCGCCCCTTCATGTCGAACAGCGGCCCGCCGGAATTGCCCTTGTTGATGGCCGCGTCCGTCTGGATGAAGTCGTCATAGGGCCCGGCGTTGATGTCCCGGTTGCGCGCCGATACGATGCCCGTGGTCACCGTGCCGCCCAGCCCGAAGGGGTTGCCGATGGCCAGCACCCAGTCACCCACCTTCACCGCGTCGGAATTGCCAAACTCCACCCATGGCAACGGCTTTTTCGGCTCCACGATGAGCACCGCGATGTCCGTCTTCGGATCGCGCCCGCGCACCTTCGCCTTCAGCCGCGTGCCGTCCTGCAGGCGCACGATGATCTCGTCGGCGTTCTCGACGACGTGGTTGTTCGTCACCACGATGCCATTGGGGTGGATGATGAAGCCCGAGCCCAGCGACGTACGCCGTGGCGGCGGATGCCCCGGCGGCATGGGCTTGCCACGCTTGCGGTCGAAGAAGCGGAACGGATCCCCGCCTTTCCTGTCGCCTTCTCCGGCTTTCTTTTCCGCCCGTTTCGAAGCGGCGGAGATGTTCACCACCGCCTTCGCCAGCGCCGCCGCCAGCGGCGCCAGCGACGGCGGCCCGCGGAATTCCGCCAATCCGGCGGACTGCGACGCCGTCACCGGTGGCATGCGCCATTTCTCCTTCGCCTGCGCCGCGTCCTTTGCCACCGCCACACCGGCGCCGACACTCAGCACCAGGCCCAGCACCACCGCGCGCGCCAGTCCGCGGCGACACCGGCCGCCAGCCCTGTTCCCGACCGTTTTCGGCGGCATGTCCACTTTCATTGCATTTCTCCGGCTTCTGCGCGACCCGGCAGGGCCCGCTCGGTGGAATTGCGGAAATAACGGAAGAATTCCGACTTTGGTTCGATGACCATCTTCGCGCCGTCCCCCAGGCCCTGTTCATAGGCCTTCATGGAACGCCAGAAGGCGAAGAAGTCCTTGTCCTTGCTGAAGGCCTCGGCGAAGATCTTCACCCGCTCGGCATCACCCCGGCCACGGATGATCTCGGCCTTGCGCTGCGCCTCGGCCAGCATCTCCACCTTCTGGCGGTCGGCCTCGGCCGTGATCTTTGCTGCCCGCGCCCGGCCATTGGCTCGCAGTTGCGCCGCCTCCGCGTAGCGCTCCGCGCTCATGCGTTTGTAGGTGGCCTCCAGCACTTCGGGCAGCAGGTCGGTGCGGCGAATGCGCACGTCGACGATCTCGATGCCCAGGTCCCTCGCCTCCGGCCGCACCATGTCGGCGATTTCCTTCATCATCGCCTCACGGTCCTTCGACAGGGCGGACTCGAAGGTGCGCCGGCCATAGACGGCGCGCAGGGCCGCCTCGATGCGCGGCTCCAAACGGCTCTTCACCCGCACCAGCGAGGCCTGCACGCGCTCCATGAAGCGCACCGGATCCACCACCCGAAACACCGTGATGGCGTCCACCAGATAGCGCCGTCCGTCGATGACCTGCACCGCCTTGTCCGGCGTGTCGAAATACAGGATGCGCTTGTCGATGCGCACCAGCTCGTCCAACACCGGCAACTTGAAGTTCAGCCCCGGCTCGCGCACCACCTTGTTGATCTTGCCGAAGCGGATGACCAGCACCTGCTCGCGCTCGTCCACCACGAAAAGCGACGAGAAGCCCAGGAAAGCCACCACAGCCAACAGGATGAGCGACATGGTTTTCATCGGACTCATTTCCGCGCGCCTCCCCGCGATGTGTTCGCCGCTGCGCCACCCACGCCCGATTTGTCAAGCGGCAGATAGGGCAGAACGCCGGTCTTTTCCGTGTCCAGCAGGATCTTGTCGGACCTGCGCAACACCTTCTCGATGGTTTCCAGGTAGAGCCGCTTGCGCGTCACCCCCGGCGCCCTGCGATATTCGTTGAGCACCTGCTCGAAGCGCGCGGCCTCACCCTTGGCCTCGGCCACCACCTTGGCCTTGTAGGCCTTGGCCTGCTCGATGATCTGCGCCGCGCGCCCGCGCGCCTCGCCCAGCACGCGGTTGCGGTAACGCTCGGCCTCGCGGATGAACTTGTTCTGGTCCTGCTCGGCGCGCTGCACTTCCTCGAAGGCGTCAATCACCTGCGCCGGCGGGTCGGCCTTCTCCAGCTGCACCGAGGTTATCTGGATGCCTGCCTTGTAATAATCGAGCGCGGCCTGGGTGAGCGCCTTCACCTCTTCCTGCACCTTCAGGCGTCCGCGCGTGCGGATTTCCTCCGCCGGCGTGCGGCCCACCACTTCGCGCATGGCGCTTTCCGCCACCAGCCGGGTCAGCAACGGCGGCGTGTGCACGTCGAACAGGAAGTTTTCCGGGTCGCGAATGCGCCACAGCACCGTGAACTTGATGTCCACGATGTTCTGGTCACCCGCCAGCATCAGGCTCTCGTCATTGGATCCGCCGAAGCTGAGCTTGTGCTCGCGCCCCACCGGCACTTTTTCCACCGTCTCCACCGGCCACAAGGCGAAGTGCAGCCCCGGCCCTGTGGTGCGCGTGTATTTGCCGAAGCGCAACACCACGCCGGCCTCGTCCGGTTGCACGCGGTAGAAGCTGTTCATGCCCCATATCAGGGCCACGAT
>JALVRJ010000334.1 GCA_027031305.1 Hyphomicrobiales bacterium
CCCCCACTTGGCCCCCAAATTGTGAAAACAAGGGCTTGGGTGGGGGCGCGGGGCAGTCTTACCGGTCAGCCTTTGCGCAACCTGGTATCATTCGGCCCTTTCGCCACCCGGGGCCTTCGCTTCCTTGTCGGCCGGTTTCCTCTCGCCCCCCCCGGTTCCGTCCTGGGCGGCGGTGGCGGGCTTGTTGTCCTTGTCGGCGGGCTTCTTTTCCAGCATGGCGATGCTCTCGCCGTGGAGGAGGCGAATGGCCGCCTTCAGCTGGGTGTCCTTGGCCTTGTCGCGCGGCACGTAGACCAGCGAGGGGGCGCTGACCTCCTTGGCCTTGTCGTTCTTCAGGTGACCCTCCAGCCCGGCCTCCCCCTTGATGCGCAGCTGGTCGGCCTTGTCCTTCAGCTCCGGCGGCAACTCCTGTTCCACTATGTGATCGGGCGTGATGCCCGTGGCCTGGATGGAGCGGCCGGAGGGCGTGTAGTAACGCTCGGTGGTGAGGCGGATGGCGCCGCGATCGGGCGGCAGGGGGATGATCTTCTGCACCGAGCCCTTGCCGAAGGAGCGCGTGCCGATGAGCACGGCGCGCTTGTGATCCTGAAGCGCGCCGGCGACGATCTCGGAAGCCGACGCCGAGCCGCCGTTGATGAGCACCACGATGGGCTTGCCTTTGGCCAGATCGCCCGGGGTGGCGTCCCAGCGCTTGGCCTCGCGGCGGCCGCGCACGGAGACGATCTCGCCCTTGTCCAGAAAGGCGTCGGAAACCTTCCAGGCCTGGTCAAGCAGGCCGCCGGGGTTGTTGCGCAGGTCGATGATGAAGCCCTTCAGCCTGTTTCCCAGCTTCTTCTCGAGGTCGGCGATGGCCTCCTTCAGGCGCGGCTCGGTCTGCTCGTTGAACTGGGTGATGCGGATATAGCCGATGTCGCCGCCTTCCACCGACCACTTGACCGAGCGGATGCGGATGATGTCGCGCACGATGCGAATGTCGAAGGGCTTCTTCTTGCCCTTGCGCAGGACGGTGATGGTGATGGGCGTGCCGGGCTTGCCGCGCATTTTCTCCACCGCCTGGTTGAGCGTCAGGCCCTTCACCGGCTTGCCGTCGATCTTGATGATGAGGTCGCCGGCCAGCACCCCGGCCCTGGCCGCCGGCGTATCGTCGATAGGAGAAACCACCTTGATGACGCCGTTTTCCATGGTGACCTCGATGCCCAGGCCGCCAAACTCGCCGCGGATGTTGACCAGCATGTCATTGTAGCTCTTGGGCGTGAGGTAGCTGGAATGCGGATCCAGCGACTTCAACATGCCGCTGATGGCCGCCTCGATGAGCTTCCTGGTGTCCGGGTCCTCGACGTATTCGCGACGAATGCGGTCGAAAACCTCGCCGAACAGATCGAGCTGGCGATAGATCTCGATCTTCTTGTCCACCTTGGCGGCGTCACTGCTCTTGCCGATGGCCTGCAGGGACAGCCCAGCGCCGGTGGCCAGCAGGGCGCCCAGCGCCACCGGCGCCATCTTCTTCATTAAACGTTTCATGTGATCCACTTGCTTCACTGCCTGTATGCCTGCCTGCGCGACCGGACGAACCATTGGGCGGGGTCACGCAACCTGTTGTGTTGCCGTATTTCCATGTAGAGGATGGGGCGCCCCGGTTCAATGCGCTTGCCGATGATGGTGGCCGGGGCGGGCCTCTCGCCCATCCGCCCCAGCGGCTCGCCGGCACGCACCCAGTCTCCAGTCTTCACGTTCAGCCCGGCCAGCCCGGCGAGCAATATACGATAGCCCCCGCCGACGTCCAAAATGACAAGTTTGCCATATGTTCGAAAGGGGCCGGCCATTTCCACCCGGGCGTTGACCGGAGCGGTGACCACGGCGTGCGGGCGGGTGGCCAGATAGATGCCACGGGCCTTGCCCAGCAGCTCGGTGCGTTGGCCGAAGCCGGCCAGCTTGCGCCCTTGCGCCGGCCATGGAAGGCGGTTGCGAAGGCTGGCGAATGGCGCGAGGGCCAACCGGCGCGGCGGTGGCGCTGGCTGTTCGGGAGAGGCTTGGGGCGTGGGCGGGTCGGATGTTTCCGCGCCTTGCGCCTGGCCGGGAGGCTGGCCGCCTTTCGCAGTTCCCGGTCCCGTTCGCTTCTCTTGCGGGGATGGCTCTTGCACCCGCTGGCGCCGCTCGCGCTCCAGCGCCGAGAGGAGTTCTTCCAACGTGCTCGCCTGGCGCATCAGCCGCGCCAGGCGTTCGGACTGTTGCGCCAGTTGCCGGCGGGTGCGGGCCAGCAGGTCCTGCTTCAGGCGCAGCATTCCCTGCATCCGGCCAGCGGTTTCGCGCAGCCGCAACAGGTCCCGCTGGCGCTCCTCGCGTGCGCTCCGCAATCGTTCGCGCAGACGCGCGAGGCTTTCCAGATCGTCCTTCAACCGGCGCGCGCGGGCGTCCAGCCCGGGCAGGACGGCGCCCATCATCAAGGCGCCGCGCACCGCCTTGAGCACGTCGTCGGGGCTGGTGACGAAGGGAGGGGGCGGATCGCGCCGGAGCCGTTGCAGGGCGGCCAGCAGACGGGCCATGACCTCGCGGTTGGCAAGCAGGCGCGAGAGCAGCTCGCCACGCTTGCGTTCCAGCTCGGCGATGCGCCGTTCCGCTTCGGACAGGCGCTGTTCCAGGGCCTGCATTTTCGCCGCCATGCGCACCAGTTCCCCGGAAATGCGCGCGGCTTCCCGTTGCAGGGCCTGGCGTTCCTCTTGCAGGTCCTGGCGGCGTTTGCGGGCTTCCTCGATGCGCCGTTGCAGGGCTTCCAGTTGCTGCCGCTCCGGCTGGCCGGCGGTGGCCCTGGCCGTGGCGCGCGCCTCGGCGAGGGGCGCGGCGAGAATCAGGGCAAGCGCCAGCGCGGGCGCCAGCCGCGTGGTGAGAGGCCATGTCCACGGACGCGGGGACAACCGGGAATTTCCGTATCTCTTGCCCATGTGGGCCATCAACCATTCCCTCTCACCGCCGAGGATTTCCTGCGCCATGGCGATGGTGGCAGGTTCGGGTTAACCCTTTGCTTACGATCGGCGGCTGGCGTGGGGCAGGCGCACGACGAAACGCGCGCCCCTGATGACTTCCTCGCCCCGCGCGGTGCGCTCGACGATGTTCTCGGCCCAGATGCGGCCGCCGTGGGCCTCGACGATCTGGCGTGAAATGGCCAGGCCGAGGCCGGAATTCTGACCGAAATATTGCGCCGGACGGTGGGTGTAGAAACGCTGGAAGATCTTCTCGAGGTTTTCCGGTGGAATGCCGGGCCCCTGGTCTTCCACGGCGAATTCCACGTGATGCCGGGTGCGGCGCAAACGGATGGTGATGAGGCCATCGGGAGGCGAGAAGGAACGGGCGTTGGCCAGCAGGTTGCGCACCACCTGGGCCAGGCGCACGTCATGGCCCATGACCCGCCAGGCGTTTCGTTTCGACACCCCGCGTGGCAGCGGCGCGCGCTGAAGGCGGATCTTCGCCTCGCCGGGGCGGGCCGTCTCGTTCATGACCGTGGCCATGGTT
>JALVRJ010000335.1 GCA_027031305.1 Hyphomicrobiales bacterium
GTGTCCAACCGCGCCAATCACGTGACCTGATGGCCGCCAGACACGGTTGAGACGAAATCCGGAAGGGTGGCGGCATTGGCGGTGCCGCCACCCTTTTGCTATGCTTCGCGACGGGGGGAGGGGGATTAAGACACTGCCGCTGGTGGCGAGAACACGAATGAAAAGGGAGAATGCCCATGAAACACCTTGTCGTCGTGGGGGCGGCTCTGGCCTTTCTCACCGTGGCGGGCGGGAAGGTGTCGGCGCAGGAAAAGGCGCCCGAGCCGCCGAAAATGACACCTGAAAAACAGGAAGTCTGCAAACAGGCCGAGCAGCGTTATCAGAAGACCTACGGACATCCCTCCGCCAGCCTGAAGGACAAGGGCATCGTGGTGGTCAAGATGTACAAATATACCTTCTGCCCGCCACAGGTCCGCGTGAAGCCCGGCACCACGGTGCGCTGGGTAAACGTTGACAAGCGCACCTCGCACTCCGTCTGGTTCAAGGATGCGGGCAAGGAGGAATCGGAACGCATCTTCCCCGACCCGGAGGAAAAGGTGGAAATGAAATTCGACTTGCCGCCGGGCGAATATCCTTACCTGTGCGGCCCGCACTGGAAGACGGAAGGCATGGTCGGCAAGGTCATCGTCGACCCGAAGGCCAAATGAAACAGGGGCGCGGGCCTTTTGGCCGGCAAGCGCCACCCTCGCGCCCTTGTCCACGGCAAGGAAAACCCGCGCGGCTCCGCGGCTCCCACGGCCAGCTCGCCCGCATCGGCGGGCCTCAAGCCAGTGCCCGCTCGATCCTGTCGGCGAGTGCCACCACCTTGTCGTCGAAGAAACGCGGGCCAATGACCTGTAGGCCCAGTGGCATTCCGCGCTTGTCCGTCGCGACGGGCAGGGAAATGCCCGGCAGCCCGGCCATGTTCACCGGCACCGTGAACACATCGCCCAGATACATTTGCAGCGGGTCGTCAATGGCCACGCCCAGCTCGCCCGCGCCCGCCGGCGCCGCCGGCATCAGCATCAGGTCGGCCCGCTTGAAGGCCTGGCGGAATTCCTCGGCCACGATGGCGCGCACCTGCTGCGCCTTCTTGTAATAGGCGTCGTAATAGCCCGCGCTCAGCGCGTGCGTGCCCATCATGATGCGCCGCTTCGCCTCCAGCCCGAAGCCTTCCGCGCGCGTTCTTTCATACATGTCGACGAGGTCGTCGTATTCCTCCGCCCGGTAGCCGTAGCGCACGCCGTCATAGCGCGCCAGGTTCGAGGACGCCTCCGACAGGGCGATAATGTAATAGGCCGGCAGCGCGTATTTCAGGTGCGGCATGGAAACTTCCACGATCTCGCAGCCCACCTCCCGCGCCATCTCTTCCGCCTTCCGCCATACCAGCTCGGCCTCTTCCGTGGCCTCCGCCGCGCGGATTTCCCTGGGAATGGCGACGCGCTCGATGTCCATCGGCGTGTCCAGCGCCTCTTCCAGGTTCAGACAGCCACGTTCGCACGAGGTGGTGTCCTTCTCGTCCTCGCCCATGATCACGTCCAGCAGAATGGCCACGTCGCGCACCGTGCGCCCGAAGACGCCGGCCTGGTCAAGCGAGGAGGCATAGGCCATGATGCCCCAGCGCGAGCAAAGGCCATAGGTCGGCTTCATGCCCACCACGCCGCAGAAGCTGGCCGGCTGGCGGATGGAGCCGCCGGTGTCCGAGCCCAGCGCGCCCGGCGCCATGCCCGCCGCCACCGCCGCCGCCGAGCCGCCCGACGAGCCGCCCGGGGTTAGGTTCTCGAGCCCCAGTTTCAGCCCCGCCGGGTTGATGGTGGGGCCGAAATGGCTGGTCTCCGTGGTCGAGCCCATGGCGAACTCGTCCAGGTTCGTCTTGCCCAGCAGCAGCGCGCCGGATTCCCATAGCCTGGAGGTAACGGTGGACTCGTAGGTGGGCACGAAGTTGTGCAGGATCCTCGAGCCGGCCGTGCTCAGCACCCCCCTGGTGCAGAAGTTGTCCTTCACCGCCACGGGCACGCCCTCTAGTGGCCGCGCCTCGCCCCCTTGCAGCCTCTCGGCGGCCATCTTCGCCCCGTCCATGGCCCGCTCGATGGTTTCGGTGATGAAGGCGTTGATGCGCCGCCCCGCGTCCATGTTCCGCGCGAAGGCCTCCACCACCTCCACTGGACTCAGCTCGCCCGATTGCAGGCCGTCGCGCACTTTCGTCAGCGTCGAGAGTTCCTCGGGCAGGTCGCCGATATCGTTCGCCATTGCCACCTCCTGTGAATGCCTGGCTGCACCTTGCCCCGCTGGCCCGGTTTGTCAATACCCGCCACATGCGGCACAAGGGCAAGAGCGCAAGCAACGGCGGGAGGCGAGCAATGACGCGCGTATACGTGCTCTACACCGGCGGCACATTCGGCATGGCGGGCGCGCCCCTGCGCCCCATGGAGCTGGCGAAGCTGGAGCGCTCCCTGCCCGAGGCCACGGAGTTGGCGCCGGGCGTTCAGGTGACGCTGGAACGCTTCGAACGACTGATCGATTCCTCTTCCATCGTCCCCGCCGACTGGTTGCACATCGCCCGGCGCATCGCGCGCAATTACGAAACATACGACGGCTTCGTCATCATCCACGGCACCGATACGCTGGCCCATACCGCCTCAGCTCTGGCCTTCATGTTGCAAAACCTGCGCAAGCCCGTGGTCATCACCGGCGCCATGCTGCCACTGCTCGAGGAAGGCACGGATGCCGTGGAGAATTACCGGCTGGCGCTGATGGTGGCGGGGCACGGGGCGCTCGGCCTGCCCGCCGTGCCGGAGGTCTGCGTGGCCTTCGCCGGGCGCGTTTTGCGCGGCTGCCGCAGCCGCAAGATGGGCCACGCGGAGCGCCCCTTCGACAGCCCGCACTACCCACCGCTGGCACAGCTGGAAGACGGGAGCTTGCGCATCTTCCCCGACCGTCTGCTGCCCATGCCGGAGGAGGGCGCGGCCTTGCGCGTGCATGAAAAGCTGGACACGAACGTGCTGGACATCACGCTTTTTCCGGGTCTGAGACCGCAAACCTTGCGCGCCATGCTGGAGCTGCCGCAGGCGAAAGGCGTGGTGCTGCGCGCCTATGGCGCCGGCAACGCGCCGGAAGACGAAGCCTTCCTTGCCGTGCTGAAAGAGGCCATTCAGCAGCGGGGCAGGGTGGTCGTCGCCGTCAGCCAGGTCCCTTACGGCAAGGTGGCGCCGGGCCATTATGCCGCTTCGTCCGGCCTGCTGCGCGCGGGCGTCATCCCCGGCGCCGACCTGACGCCGGAGGCGGCGCTGACCAAGCTCATGGTGGTGATGGGCCAGGTGGGCGACGACACCCAGCGCATCAGCAAACTCATGCAACATCCCCTGCACGGCGAGATGAGCGGCCGCTGAATTCCGTCCCTTCCCCTCACCTCCGGCGACGGCCGGAATTTCACCCGCTTGCCACGGTCTTGCGGTCCGAACCAGGAGCTCTCGCCGGAATGATACCGGCTTGCACAAAGGCTGACCGGTGCAAACC
>JALVRJ010000336.1 GCA_027031305.1 Hyphomicrobiales bacterium
TTCGCGCGCCGGCGTGCTGTTTTCCACGCTGGTGGACGTGGTGGTGGTGCTGATCGGCCTGCCGCTGATCCTCATGCAGTGGGCGGTGCAGCTGACGGACGTTTGGGTGTGGCTGCGCCAGGGGTTCTTCGGCTTCCGGGTGGGCAACATCACCATCGAGCCGGCCAACATCCTGCTGGGCATCGTCGTTTTCATCATCGGCCTGATGGTCGTGCGGCTGCTCATCCTATGGCTTGACAGGCGGGTGCTGGCGCGCTCGGACATGGACGACGGCATTCGCAATTCCATCCTGACGGTGGTGCGTTACGCCGGTATCGTCGGGGCATTCCTTGTGGCCATCTCGGTGGCGGGCATGAATCTCGCCTCGTTCGCCCTGTTCGGCGGCGCGCTGGGTATCGGCATCGGCTTTGGCCTGCAAACCATCGTCAACAATTTCGTTTCCGGCCTCATCCTGCTGGCGGAGCGTCCGATCAAGGTGGGCGACCGCATCCGCGTGGCGGGGGAGGAGGGCATCGTGAAACGGATTCGCGTGCGCTCCACCGAGATCGAAACGTTCGACCGGGTTTCGGTCATCGTGCCCAATTCGCAGCTCATCTCCGAGCCGGTGCTGAACTGGTATCACGAAAACCGCATGGGCCGGGTGCGGGTGCCGGTGGGGGTTTCCTACGATGCCGACCCGGAGCAAGTGCGCGATATCCTGCTGAAATGCGCGCGTGAACACCCGAAGGTGCTGGGCTGGCCCGATCCGTTCGTACAGTTCATGGGTTTTGGTGCCAGTTCGCTAGACTTCGAACTGCGTGCATACATCCCCGACGCGGGGCAGTTGGGCAGCGTTTCCTCGGACCTGCACTATGCCATCTTCCGCGCCCTGAAGAATGCGGGGATCGAGATTCCGTTTCCGCAGAGGGACCTGCACGTGCGCTCCGTGCCGCCGGAGCTGGCCGGCGCGCGGGGTATCGGCGTCGGTGCCGGCGGTTCCGGGCCGGCGCGGCCGCGCAAGCGTCCCGGCGGCGCTTCGTGAGATGTCCGCGGCGAGGGCGGGGGCTTTTCGGGCGTGCGGAGAGCGTCCGTCCCACGCATTTCAGCCATTTAGCCACTGACTCATGCGTCCCTGTATCTGGTGGATATGGGGCAGGGCGGCTTGCGCCGCCTCGCGGCCGGCGGCGATGATTTCCGCGCCACGGTCGAAGTCGAACGTGCCGATGTTTGGCAGCATGGGACGGATGAGCACGTGTGGCGGCTCGCCGGCCAGCCGGGTGCGGGCGATGTGGGCCTGCATGATGTCGATGGCGCTGGTCACGACGTCGGCATAACCGGGCGATCTTTCCCGCCTCGTCATTTGCGGCAGCACCCGGCGCAGGGGCGTGGAGAGGAAGCGCGGCAGGTTGTCGACCAGGGCTTCCAGCGGATCCTCGCGTTCCTCCGGCAGCCGGTGGCGCAGGGACACGTCCTGGTCCAGCGCCACGGCGATGATGATGTCGGCGCCCAGCGCGCGGGCGGCTGAAACCGGCACGGGATTGACCAGTCCGCCATCCACAAGCCAGCGCCCATCGCGGCGTACCGGGGCGATGACGCCGGGAATGGCGATGGACGCATGAATGGCGCTGGCCAGATCGCCCCGGCGCAACCATACCTCGGCGCCATTCAACAGGTCGGTGGCGACGGCGGTGAAGGGCACGGGAAGCTCCTCGACCTGGCCGCTGATGCCCATCGCCTCAAGCTCGCGGATGATGCCGCGGCCGCTGACGATGCCGCCGCCGGACAGCCTGATTTCCAGCGCGGACAGGATTTGACGCAGGTTCAGTCCCAGCACTTTCTTCTTCAGGGCTTGCAGACGGTCCAGCGCGGCGGCGGCGCCAACCAGCGCGCCGGCGGAGGTGCCGGTGATGATGGCTGGCCTGATGCCGGCCTCGAGGAGGACTTCCAGCACGCCGATGTGGGCCCATCCCTTGGCGCCACCGGATCCCAGCGCCAGCCCGATGCGGGGTATTCGCACGTCGCTCACGGAAATTTTCCTCCCGCCGGTGAAATGCCGGCTGCATCATTCTGGTAAAGGGGCGTGTCTCAGGCTACACTCGTGTGATGATAAAAACGAGCCCTTCGGCAAACAACGGATGGGCCGGGATTGCGAGGAAACGCCTGGAAAAGGGAAGGTGGACATGTTCAGCAGAAGAGCCTTGTTGGGCGCGATGGCCCTTGCCGCACTTGTGGCGCCGATGACGGGAGCATGGGCGGCCGAGCCGCCGGCCTGCACGAAGGGCGAGCTGACCGAGGAAGGGCTGCATCGCCAGCCATGGTTTGTGCAGGATACTTTCTTCGACATGAAGGAAGAGCTGGCCCAGGCGCGCGAAAAGGGGAAATTCTTCGCCGTGATCATCGAACAGAAGGGATGTCCCTACTGCAAGATGATGCACGAGAAGTATTTCGGCGAAATGCCGGAAATCTGCGACCTGATGCGCAAGAATTTCCGCGTGTTGCAGGTCAACCTGAAGGGCAGCCAGGAAGTGACGGACTTCGATGGCACGCCCCTGCCGGAGAACGAGTGGGCGAAGCGCTATATGGAGAAATACTGGACGCCCTACATCCTGTTTTTCAGGCCCGACGCCGACACCTTGAAGGTAAAGGAGCCGAAGGAACGGTTGATAGAGGCCATGGTGGGCTTGCCCAATCCGTTCAACTTCAAGGCCTATTTGCTCTACGTTACGGAGAGGGCCTACGAGAAACAGGATTTCAGGAGCTATCTAAGGGACTTGTGGGCGCGCCAAGCGAAGAAATGATGGCGGCCAGGCTTCGCCATGATTTTTCGGAAACGTAGAGGCGAAGTGCCACTGGCCCTTCGCCTTCTTCATTGCCGAGCGGGCAATGGCGCGTGGTTCATTTGCAGGCCCGCGAAAGAAGGATTCGCCGCTATCTTGCGAAAAGGCCGCTGGCATCCTCGCCGTGCATGGGCTCTGGATTCGGCGTCGTCATCCGAAGGGCGCTTCAGCGCTGGGCGCAGGAAATCCAGGCGGTGATGAACCCCGCCAGGGCCGCCAACGCCAGCCAGAACCAGTAAAATGTCGGCACCATCATGAAGTCCTTGAAGTTCCAGAAATCCATTTTCTCTTCCTCTCCGTTCTCCCCGTTGCCTCCGGTGTCGGCATGATGGGTGTGCGCGTTGGCTCACGGTTTCACCACGATGATCTCTATGCGCCGGTTGTGGGCCCGGCCCGCGCGGGTGCGGTTGCTGACTTGCGGACGGCTTTCTCCGGCGCCCTCCGTGCTCAGCCTTTCCGCAGCGATGCCGTGGGAAACGAGCTCTTCCTTCACGCTCGCGGCGCGGCGCTCGGAAAGCTCCTTGTTGTGCTGGCGCCCGCCGGTGGAGTCGGTATGGCCGACGATGTGAAATTTCAGGCCCGGGCATTTTTTCATGAGCGCCGCGAGGCCGGCCATGGCCTCCTTGCCCTCCGGCGTCAGCCTGTCGCCATCGCTGGCGAAGCGGGCGGGATGCTC
>JALVRJ010000337.1 GCA_027031305.1 Hyphomicrobiales bacterium
AGGGGTCATGTCAGAGTATGTCGCGTTCATAGAGGCGGTAGGTCTTGTAGGGGCGGGCGCCAAGGCCCTCTATGAGATGGCGCACGCGGGAATTGGTTTCCAGCACCCACGAGAGTTCCGCGCCACCGACGCCGCGGTCGCGGTTGTAGGTGTAGACCTCGTCGATGACGGCGAGGGCCAGCATGGCGCCGGGTAGGCCATTGTGGAACTTGCGGCGCACGCCCATCAGCGGCATCCGCATCCGCTGCGGCGGGCCGGAGAACTTAAGCCGGCGGAGAAGCCGGAGCCAGTTGAAGGGCGCGAGACGGCCGTTCATGTCGGCGATGTAGCGGTTCAGGTCCGGCATGACGACGGCCATGGCGGCGGGTTCGCCCTTCCAGCTGGCGATGGCGACGTCGCGCTCGCTGACGAGGAAGCTGAGCTGCCGGCCCATTTCCAAGAACTCGCGCTCGGTGAAGGGCACGAAGCCCCAGTTTTGCGCCCAGGCGTCGTTGAAGATGTCGCGCAACAGGCGCAGCTCGTCCTTCAGCCTGCGCTTGTTCAGCGGGCGCACCCGCAGGGTTCCCCTTTTCTTTTCGCGCTGGATGAAGCGGCGCATCTTGTCCGGTACGTGCATGTCGCGGGTGAAGTCGTAGGCCAGCAGATCCATGACCCCGGTCATGCCGGCGGCCCGCATGTGGGCGTCGTAATAGGGCTTCGCGTGGCCCATCATGAAGGCGGGGGGCGTGTCGAAGCCTGCCACCAGCAGGCCGCTTTCCTGGTTGATGTTCCATGAAAAGGGCCCGCGCACGTGGTGCATTTCGCGCTCCTTCAGCCAGGCCGCGGTGGCATCGAGCAGGGCGCGGAAGATGGCCGGATCGTCGTGGGCCTCGAGGTGGCCGAAAAAGCCGGTGGCGTCGCCGTATCGCTCGAGGTGGAGGCGGTCGATCTGAGCGCTGACGCGGCCCACCGGCACGCCGTCGCGCCAGGCGATGAACAGCTCGCCCTCGCCATGGTCGAAAAAGGGGTTGAACCTTTTCGACAAGTGCAGGCGGCGCTCCAGCTCCAGCGGCGGCACCCAGGCCGGATCGTCGGCGTAGATGGCGTGCGGCAGGCGGATGAACGCGCGCATGTCACGCCAACCGCGCGCCGGGCGCACGGTGATGGCCGAATGCTTGCCGCCGGGTGGCATGATTGGCGTCTCCCGCGTGGTGTCGGCCGGCCTGTCCACCGTTTCTTCATTCCTTGCCGGAATGGTGGGTGGCCGGGTATCGATGAACCAATTACATATCAGCCACGCATGAAAAAGGCGATTGAAAAGCTCTATCCGCTGTTGCTGAAGCTGCCCGAGGGGGCGCGGCGCGGAATCCTGCAACCCATCTTCCGCCTCAAGCGGCCGATGACGCTGGGGGCGCGGGGGGTGGTGCTTGATGCGCGCGGCAGGGTGTTGCTGGTGCGTCATGTCTACAGGCCGGGCTGGCAATTTCCCGGCGGCGGAGTGGAGAAGGGCGAGACCGTGCTGGACGCGCTGCGCCACGAGCTGCGGGACGAGGCGGGGATCCGCGTGAGCGGCGCGCCGGAGCTGTTCGGCATCTATTCGAATCACCCCGTGTTTCAGAACGATCACGTGGCCTTGTTCGTGCTGCGGCCGGGGCAATATGTCGAGCTGCCGTGGGCGCCGAACGCCGAAATCGCCGAGCGGGCCTTCTTCGCGCCCGAGGCATTGCCAGCGGATACCATGGAAAGCGCGCGGCGGCGGTTGCGCGAGGTGCTGGAAGGCGCGCCACGGTCGGAATACTGGTGACGGTGGAAGACCTGCGGGGGCTCGCGGATGGCGCCTTGATGACGCGCGGGATCACGCGCACCCTTTTCATGCGATTTGCCAGATATGTGCGAGGGTTGTATACTGCGCCGTGACGCTGCAATTGGCCGGTGCGAGGGCACGGGTTGTTCGTGTTCGCGCGGCGCCATGGAAGGGACTGGAGAAAATGAACAAGACGGCGCGTATCCTCGTGGCGAGTGCATTTCTGGCTGTTGGAATGATGACGGTTTCGCAGGGACAGGCCTCGCCGGCCAGGCCCATCACCGGTTATCAGAGCATCGACGAGGCGATTCACGTGCTGGGTATCACCTGTGGCATGGGGTCGCTGACGGCGGCGAAGGTCATGGATGGTTTCATCCTCGGCATCGCGCCGGACCTGGCCAGAGGAGGCGCGCCGAAACAGACCACCGCCTTCGGCAACATGGTGCAGCAGTTGCAAAAGCAGGATGAGCTGGCGAACTACGGCTACAAGGGGCCGGTGCGTCGGTTCCTCGACCGCTATTGCATCATCGGTTACCTGACCGGCACGGGGTCGTGCGACAATTGATGTCGCGAAGCGCGCCATGCTCCTGGCCAGAGGCCGGGGCGTTTCGCGCGAGCATGTCGTGAGGATCGCAACCGGCGCGTCGTGGGCGCGCCGTTTCTTCGCGTGCCTTCATGCGGGCAAGGAGGCGGGGTGTCGGCTCGGGCCGTGGCTGGCGGGTCAGCGGGTGGGCACGGGCTTGTCGCCGCGATAGTCGTAAAAGCCGCGCCTGGTCTTGCGCCCCAGCCAGCCAGCGTCGACATATTTCACCAGCAGGGGACAGGGGCGATACTTGGAATCGGCCAGTCCCTCGTAAAGCACCTGCATGAGGCTCAGGCAGGTGTCCAGCCCGATGAAGTCGGCCAGCTCCAGCGGGCCCATGGGGTGGTGCGCGCCGAGCTTCATGGCGGTATCGATGGCCTCCACGGTACCGACGCCCTCGTAGAGGGTGTAGATGGCCTCGTTGATCATGGGCAGCAGGATGCGGTTGACGATGAAGGCGGGGAAATCCTCGGCCACCGCCGGGGTCTTGCCCAGCGACGTGATGAACTCGCGCACGGCGGTGAAGGTTTCGTCCGAGGTGGCGATGCCGCGGATGAGCTCCACCAGCTCCATCAAGGGCGCCGGGTTCATGAAGTGGATGCCCATGAACTTTTCCGGCCGATCGGTGCTGGCGGCGAGGCGGGTGATGGACAGCGAGGAAGTGTTGGTGCCAATGATGGTGGCCGGCGGCAGGTGCGGACAGAGCTCGGCGAAAAGCTGGCGCTTGGCCTCCTCGGATTCGGTGATGGCCTCGATGACGAGATCGCATTCGGCGAAGGCCTCGAGATCGTTCACCGGGTGGATCTTCTCCAGCGCCGCCTGGCGCTGTTCCTCCGAAATGCGTCCCTTGCGCACCTGCTTGGCCAGGTTGCCGTTGATGGTGGCCAGCGCCCGCTCGACGACCTCGGGCGCGATGTCCTTCAGCAACACCTCGTGGCCGGCCAGGGCGCAGACATGCGCGATGCCCGTGCCCATGTGTCCGGCGCCGATGACTCCCACCTTGTGAATGTCCATTTTCCCATCCGTTCGCGTTGGCGTTGCGCACCCCTGATGATGACACATTTGGCGGCGCCGCGTGCGCGCGGGCGCCGCCAAATGTGTCATCATCAGGGG